>JAJYIL010000388.1 GCA_021790055.1 Bacteroidota bacterium | reverse complement strand
AAAGCGGCGATTGCAAATGCAAAAATTGCCTATCAAAGCTTTAAAAGAATTTTCTTCGGTGAGCGCTGGGATAAGCTTGCAGAGCTTGGCGCAAAAGTTCAGAGACCTCTCTGGGCTAGCACCAGTACCAAGGATCCTCTTTATAATGATGTCAAGTATGTCGAAACGCTGATTGGTCGCGATACCGTAAATACGCTGCCGGATGAAACAATCGATGCGTTTGCCGACCACGGCAAGCTTGTTGACAATACGATTGAAAAAAATCTTAACGATGCTTACAAAACAATCGACGACTTAAAGAAAATAGGAATTGATATTGATTTTGTTACGCAACAGCTTTTGAATGAGGCAATACAAAAGTTCATCGAGCCGTATGACAATCTGATGAAGTCAATCTCGAAGAAGCTGGATGAAATTCTAAGCGCAAATATCGGTAAGCAGACGATCAATTTCGCAAAAGGAAAGTCTGAAGCTTTCGCTGCGATGAAATCATTAAACGAAAAACAATTTACGCGCCGCTTGTTTGCAAAAGACCCTTATCTCTGGTCGGACGATCCGGAACAGATACAGGAAATAAAAATCCGGCTTGGATGGCTTGACAGCATGGAATATTTCTTAAGCAAAGCCGGAGAGATTGAAGACCTTGTTAAAGAAGTGAAAGCTGCGAAGTACAAATTTGCCGTAGTTCTCGGAATGGGCGGCAGCAGCCTTTGTCCCGAAGTTTCAACTGCGACTTTCGGTTCTAAACCGGGCTTTCCCCAGCTCTTTGTCCTTGACAATACCGATCCTGCCGCCGTTAAAGAACTCGAATCGAAAATTGATTTAAGCAAAACTATATTTATCGTTTCCAGTAAATCCGGTACTACTTTAGAGACTTCATGCTTCGATCATTACTTCTACGATTTAACAATTAAGGAAGTCGGTCATTCGGTTGGCGATCATTTCGTTGCTATAACTGATCCCGGTACATCTTTAATGAAAGAAGCATCTGATAGAAAATTCCGTCATGTATTTGAAAATCCTATTGAATTTGGCGGAAGGTATTCTGCCCTCTCATTCTTCGGATTAGTGCCGATGGCTTTGATTGGAATTGATGTAAAGAAAATTTTGAACATCGCGCACCAGATGATGCAAAGCTGCGGTCAGTTTGTTCCGCCTGATTCAAATCCCGGAGTTGCGCTCGGAACTTTTCTTGGAGTAAACTACAAGCTGAAACGGGACAAGGTTACTTTCGTGATGTCCAAATCAATAAGTAGCTTCGGGTTATGGGTTGAGCAGTTGATAGCAGAAAGCACTGGAAAGATAGGAAAGGGTTTATTGCCCGTCGAAAGTGAAAAGCTTGGCAGTTCGGACAACTACTCCAGCGACAGGATGTTTGTTTATATTTATACTTCTAAAGATGAAATTGCCGCCGACGAAAGGAAACTGGCTGCACTTGAAAAGGCAGCCTATCCTGTTGCCCGGATAGAAATAAAAGATAAGCTTGCGCTTGGTGCTGAATATCTGCGCTGGGAAATAGCCACTGTTACTGCCGGTGCAATAATCGGTTTAAATACTTTTGACCAGCCTAACGTAGCCGAAAGCAAAAAGAATACGAATGAAATTCTTGTTGAATGGAAAGAGAAAGGACGGTTTATTGAAGACGAGCCCGTGGTTTCGACTAACGGCATTTCGATATACTGTGAAGAATCGGCAAGCTGGCTTTTTGGCGGTCATCGAAAAAGTGCTAAGGATTTTCTTACTTCGTTTTTGAAGCTTGCAAAGGCTCCTGATTATATTTCTCTTCTTGCTTATTTCCTGCAGACTCCTGAAAGGCATAAGCAGCTACAGGCGATTAGAACGGGCTTGCGCAACCGCTATGAAGCTGCAACGACATTAGGATACGGACCGCGGTATTTACACTCTACCGGGCAATTGCATAAAGGCGGTGCAAACACTGGGGTATTCTTATTGTTTACTGCCGATCAAGCAGAAGAGGTTGCAATTCCCGGAAAGGAGTACGGCTTCGGAACTTTGCAGCATGCCCAGGCTTTGGGCGATTTCAGATCGCTTAACACTCACGAGCGCCGTGTTGTAAGAGTTCATCTTGGTAATAATGTGGAAGGTAACCTTAAGAAGTTGGTAGAATTACTTAAGTAGCGTAATATTCTAACTAGAAAATGATCTGATGGTTTCGTGTGGTATAATGTTATAAGGTATACGGTATAAGGTAATGAGGACGAACCGCATACTTTTATACCATATTCCTAATAGCTAAGGAGATTAATATGAATGAAGAGTTTGTTGAAGTTGTAAATCCGGTTATGCCGAAGGCTGTTCCGCCGGGACCTTGCATAGTTGTAATCTTTGGAGTTACCGGGGATTTAACCCACCGCGAATTAATTCCATCGCTGTTCGCACTCGAATGCAACGGCTTAATGCCCAAGCAGTTTGCAATTATAGGATTTGCAAGACGCGAATGGGACGATGAGTTCTTCCGCAACGAGATGAAATCATCAATGAAAAAAATCAGCGACTGCGGCGATAAGGAATGGAATGAGTTTTCAAAAAGAATGTATTATGTAAAAGGAGATTTTAACGACGCTGTTTCAACTTCATATTCGAAGCTGAGTAACAAAATTAAAAAGCTTCAGTCTGACCTGGGAATTGCAGACAATATTTTATTCCATCTTGCAACTCCTCCGCAAGATTACAGCATTATAATTAAGCGGCTTGGTGAAGTATCGCTTGCAAAGAGTAAAACCGGATGGCGGCGTGTAATTATTGAGAAGCCGTTCGGTCGTGATGGAAATTCAGCACACTTGCTGGATGAAGATATACACATGGTATTCAGCGAAGACCAGATTTTCAGAGTTGATCATTATCTTGGCAAGGAGACCGTGCAGAACATGCTTGTCTTCCGATTTGCAAATCCAGGCTTTGAGCCGATATGGAACCGCAACTATATAGAGAATGTTCAAATAACAGTTGCAGAAGAATTGGGAATCGGGACCCGCGGCAATTTTTATGAAACCACCGGTATACTGCGCGACATGGTTCAGAACCATTTGCTGCAGCTTTTATGCATCACTGCAATTGAGCCGCCGGTAAACTACGATGCTTCGCTTCGAATGGAAACCGTAAAAGTACTGAACTCGGTATGTAAGATTGACTTGGAGAAAGACTGCGTGCTTGGGCAATATGATGCCGGTGAAATGAACGGTGTTAAAGTGCAGGCTTATAGGGACGAGAAAAACGTTGGTAAAGATTCTACAACTCCGACCTTCGCAGCTTTTAAAATAATGATCGATAACTGGCGATGGGCGGGCGTTCCTTTTTTTCTACGAACAGGCAAAAGACTTAAAAGAAAACTGACCGAAGTAACAATTCAATTTAAGCCTACGCCTCACTCAATGTTCCCGACATATTCAAGAAGCGCTATGCACAAGAACGTTTTAACTTTCAGACTTCAGCCCAATGAAGGTATTGTTTATACTTTTATGGCAAAGCAGCCCGGAGCCGAACTACATCTTCGTCCGGTAAATTTAAATTTCCAGTACGACACCGCATTCAACATCTCGGAACCTCCAAGCGCTTACCAGTGGCTGCTGTTCGATGCTATGAAAGGTGATCAGACTTTGTTCCCCCACGGAGACTGGATTTATAAGGCATGGTCGATAATAGATCCGGTTATAAAAAGATGGGAATCGGAGCCGTGGATTATATTACCTAATTACGCTTCGGGCTCCTGGGGACCGGGAATCGCCGAAAAGCTTATCAGCAGCGCAGGATGCAGCTGGAATATTAGAGATTAATCTTCCTTTAATTTTGAAAATACAACAAGGTCGGTGAACCGACCGTTTAAGTTTTGTCCTTCTTTTTCGATGCCTTCGAATTTAAATCCGAGCCGTTTAGGTATTGCCTGGCTTTTTAAATTTCCAACTGCGCACTTAAT
>JAJYIL010000387.1 GCA_021790055.1 Bacteroidota bacterium | reverse complement strand
TTTATTGGTCTAAGCTTTCCATCGAGAGAAAGCTCGCCTAAAAAGATTGTATCCTCAAGCTGTGCAGCCGGAATAGTTTCAAATGCAGCCAGCAAGCCTATTGCAATCGGAAGGTCAAAGGAACTTTCTTCCTTCTTAATATCCGCCGGCGCAAGGTTTATGGTAATTTTTTTTATTGGAAAGTCATAGCCGCTGTTCTTTATTGCAGTAGTAACTCTCTCCTTGCTCTCCTTTACAACATTATCCGGCAACCCGACAATGGTAAACCCCGGAATTTGTTTTTCCACGTTTGTTTCAACTTCAACAATATACGCATCAATACCGATAGTTGCGCTCGATAAAATTTTTGAAAGCATAATCCCTCACTTTCTTTTATTATGATGAAACCATCAAACGCACCTTTAATTTAATATGATTTCCCCCTCGTGTCAATTCGCTAGTCGTTATTTAGTATATATCATCTTCTTCATCTCTGAAAAATTCGGAGTAGCAACCTTGCAGAAATAAATTCCAGAGGGAAGATTTGCTGCATTAAAATTAAACGTATAATTCCCCTTTGTCAAATAACCTTTATACAAATCCTGGACTTCCCTTCCTTCAACATTGTATACCGTCACTTCAAGTTGCGTATCTTTTAACAGTGTAACGGCAATACTGGTATTAGGATTAAAAGGATTGGGATAATTTTGTTGAACTTCAAAAGGCTTTATCAAACCCTGTCCGACCTTGACTACATCGGAATATACCATTCCGCCGTCAATATTCATTTGCTTCACCCTGTAATAAACTACATCGTCGGATTCATCCGGCTGATCGGCAAATGAATAATTTCTCTCAGATGTATTATCTGCCGGTACCGAATATAAATCTTCGAAACCTGAATTGCCCGAAGACTTTTGAAGTATATATTGCTCTGCCTGGCGGTAATCGCCGCCGCTCCAATCAAGTTCATACGAGCTTCCGAAAGGCGTTATGTTTAATTCCGGGGCTCTTGTAAAGATAGGGGCATCCGATCTTGAAAACGATACATTTGAAAATGACAGAGAGACTCCGCTTGCCGGGTTGTAGATTTCGTTTTGTGCATCAAAGTCAAACTGTGCAAGAACTGTTGAACTGTCGGAAACGAAATTCAGGTAGTTTCGGTTGGCGGTCGATTCTTCAATTGAATTTTCCAAATCTATAAAGCGTAAAAGATCTATCTTAAATGGCTTGGCTTTATCATTCCGTTCAAAGCTGAACACTAAATCTTCCGGCTTAACGAAAGAAGGTATGTAGGCTTTCGAAAATAAAATGCCGCCGCAATAAAATGAAATCGAGTTATCGATTTTAGATAAATCAACGGCAATATGATACCAGCTTCCCGAGCTTATAAAGAACGGGCTGACTGTTTCTATATTGTATTTACCTGTTTGAGCAGTAAGCATTTGAAACGGATTTATGGAAAGGTAATAGGAAATATCTGAATTACTTTTGCTTGATACCTTGAAAAAGTCCGGTAGTGAACCATTTAGAGTAATCGAAAATTCAGTTAAAAGATTTTCAGCAGAAACATTTTTAAGAGAAACTTGAAACGCTGAGTTCTTATTTAACCTTAAACAACTGCCCGCATTCTTGTAAGGTTGATAAAAGTTGAAACGGACATTTAAAAAATTATCCTGCGGGCTCATGCCATATCTGCTGCCGCAAAGATTACCAACGATCTTATCTCCATCCTTGAATACCCCATACAACTTTAAGTTTGAACTATTGCCATATTCAGCTTTGAAAGTCATCAATACCTGGAAAAATGATCCTGAAGATAAAGTCGAATCGGTAAGGCTAATATCAGCCTTATAAAACTCTCCGGGTACTCCTTCAAGTGAAGCCGGGATAAAATTTAATTCTTCGTCAACATCAAAAGATTTGAGTTTGATATTTACAAGTGAAATCTCACTACCCGGGGCAATGTAAAGCTCAAGAGTGTCGGACGATGGAAAAACATTTGAAGTTATAAGCGCGACGTCGAATGAAGAGCCGGCAGGAATATTCTTTGGATAGAATAATGTATAGTTATCCTCTTTCTTCTCAGCTGAGCTGGAAAATAGAAACCCCCCAATCAAAATGAGGCAAATTGTTTTAAGCATAAAGTTGCGGAAGTGAAATTTTTACTCGAAACTTCTAACGGCAAAAATTCTTATTTATAGCTTCTTAAGAATTCTATTCTATCTTTTAATTGAACGACCGGAGTAAGCAGTTTATCTTTGCCGTATATTGCGTCTTCACGACGGGAGAAAGCCAGCTCGTAATCCTTGCTCATAACTATTGCTTCTTCGGGGCAGACTTCCTCGCAGAAGCCGCAGAAGATGCATCTGAGCATGTTGATTTCAAACTTGACTGGATATCTTTCCTTTTCTCTTTCTGTCTCGGCAGCTTGGACTTCGATTGCAAGCGCCGGGCAAACTCTTGAACATAATCCGCACGCAACACATCTCTCCTCGCCGTTCTCTTCCATTACAAGCACGGGTCTGCCTCGGTAAGATGCCGGCGGAATAAATTTCTCCTCAGGATATTTCATCGTAAACTTAGGCTTAAACATATTATGCATCGTAAGCGATAAGCCTTTTACGATTTCAGGGATATACATCTTCTGCAATAACGTTAAATCTTTTTCTCTCTTTTTAACAGCCATCTTTATACTCTATAATTTAAAAATCATAATTAATGCTGCAACCCAAACAATGTTAATTAGCGACAGCGGGAACATCACTTTCCAGCCGAGGTTCATTAACTGGTCATATCTAAAACGGGGCAGACTCCATCTTACCCAGATGAAGAAAAACAAAAGTGCTGCTACTTTCACACAGAAAGTGATTACTGAGATAACAGCGAACCATCCTGCTGATAGTCCAAATGTTTCAAGATACGGGAAGCGCCAGCCGCCAAGATAAAGCGTAACAATCATCGCGCTTGCAATAATCATATTTGCGTATTCCGCAAGAAAGAATCCGGCGAACTTCATGCTGCTGTATTCGGTATGGTAACCGCCTACAAGCTCAGGCTCGGCTTCGGGCAAATCGAAAGGCAGGCGATTTGTCTCTGCAAAAGATGAAACTAAAAAAGTAATGAAGCCTATCGGTTGAAGAATTGCATTCCACATCCAGCCGTGCTGCGCTTCAACAATTGCCTCCGGACGAAGCGAGCCTGCAAGCAGTAAAACTCCGCCTACGGAAAAGCCCATCGAGATTTCATAAGAAATCATTTGCGCCGAAGATCTAATTCCTCCGAATAAAGAATATTTGCTTCCTGAAGACCAGCCTGCAAGTGTAATTGCATAAACTCCAAGAGATGTTAGCGCAAGTACATAAAGGATTCCAATATTTACATCAGCTACAACAAGCGGAACCGTGTAACCAAAAATTGAAACCGATGGACCGAAAGGAATTACAGCATAAGTTGTAAACGCTACGAACAAAGCTATAATCGGTGCAAGCGTATGTATAGGTTTGTACGCAGCATCCGGAACAATATCTTCCTTTAGCAGAAGCTTCAACACATCTGCAAAAGGCTGAAGAACCCCTTCCCATCCTACACGGTTTGGTCCGAGACGGTTCTGTGCCCACGCGCTTACTCTTCGTTCAAAATAAACGAGATAAGAAACCGTAAGCAGCATTACACTTACAACTATTAAAATCTTTATTATGCTGAAAATTAAAACCGCCCAAATATTCATTTTATAATTTAGCTCCGTTATGCGTTAATTATTTTTTCTTCCGGCTGAAGTTTGGACTGCGCACCAAACTCTCCAATAATATCATAATCTAGCCCAGAGAATGCTTTGATGTTTTTTGCAATCTCGCCGAACACTTCTTCAGCCATATTGAACTTTAACTTAAATCCCATTTCGGCAGCAAGTGCGGATAAAATCTTCCACGAGGACTTTGCATCGTACTGATGA
>JAJYIL010000386.1 GCA_021790055.1 Bacteroidota bacterium | reverse complement strand
TTCAGCTAACTAACATCCTTCGCGATGTCAAAAAAGATTCCGAAAAGGGAAGAATTTATTTGCCGCAGGAAGATCTTTCAAAGTTTGGCTACAGCGAAAACGAAATACTTACCCAAACTTACAATGAGAATTTCAAGGGACTGATGAGATACCAGGCGAACCGTGCAGAATATTTTTTTGAATGCGCTACGCACGATCTTAATCTAGATGACAAATACGCAATGTTTGCGGCAAGAGCAATGCAGCATATCTACCATAAAATGCTTGAGAAAATCATAAAGTCAGACTACGACATCTACAACCGGAATATTAAGGTATCTAAGATTGAAAAGGTTGGTATCTCTATCGGAGTGTGGGCAAAGTACAGCTTAGTTTATTGATGAAAAAATGTATTGTAATCGGCGGGGGATTAGCCGGTTTAACAGCAGCAGCCTATCTCGCAAATTCAGGATTTTCGGTTGAAGTAATTGAAGCATCGCCAAAGCTTGGCGGACGCGCATACTCATTTATAGATAACCAGACCGGCACTATCATTGACAACGGTCAGCATATAATGATGGGATGCTACGTGGATACGCTGCGGTTTTTTAAACTGATTGGTGCGGAAAAAAATCTTGTGTTTCAAAAAAGGCTTAAAGTAAATTTTATAAAGGAAAATTTTCAAGTATTTCCCGTTAAAGCGCTGCCAATCCCTTATCCTTTTAATCTTCTTTCTGCGTTAATGAGATACAATGCAATTTCACTCCGAGAGCGAATGATGTTTCTGAAATTCTTTTTGAAGCTGCCGTTCGTGTCAATAAAAAAATTGGACGGAATCAATGTTTATGATTGGCTGGTAAAAGAAAATCAAAATGAGAGAATAAGGAAGGCATTCTGGGAAATGCTTGCCGTTGGCGCCTTGAACACAAGTATCAAAAAGGCATCTGCTGCTGTCTTCGCCCATATATTGAAGAAAATGTTCTTTGCCGGAAATAAGGCGGCGACAATTATTATTCCCAAATACGGGCTATCCGAAACCTATTGCAGCGACGCCGTAAAATTTATCGAAAGCAAAGGTGGTAAGGTTAATCTTCTTGAAGAGGTTAAAAGTATCAAAGTTGACTCCGGGAGAGTAAACGAGTTAATAACTTCAAAAAGAATAATCCCGGATTTTGATTTTGTAGTTTCAGCGGTTCCTCATTATTCCATAAAAAAACTACTTGGTGATGATGGACTGAAAAAAGATTTGGAATTTTGTTATTCAACCATTCTATCAATCCATTTGTGGATTAAAGGAGATTTATTGAAAGATGATTTTTACGGCTTAATAAATTCTTCCGTGCATTGGATATTTAATCATAAAGATCATCTAACACTCGTAATAAGCGATGCAAACAACCTTAATGAAAAATCCAAAGAAGAAATCTTTGAATTGGCTGCCGGTGAACTGGAAAGATTTGCCGGGATAAATAGAAGCCGGATTATTTCTTATAAAATAATTAAGGAAAAACGGGCGACCTTTGTACCAACTTCCGAAATTATTAACCGTCGTCCAAAAACTAAAACCGATTGGAATAATTTTTTATTTGCAGGAGATTGGATAGATACCGGGCTTCCATCGACAATCGAAAGCGCCGTTAAAAGCGGGAGAATGGCCTCTGACATGATTACAAAATTACAAGGTCTAGGAATTAACTAATTTGGTTCCGGTTAGTATAGCTTATGGCGTTTGGACGCTTTAAAACGTATACCGTACGCCTTTATACCTATTTACCACAACTTATACCGTACTACATTTTTCATAAGAATTTCATTGACAGTTATATATGTTGTAAGTAAATTCAATATGAAAAAATAATTTATTTTGAACCAACGGTTATAAGCCGTCAAGTTCAAGAAGGAGGAAGCTTCAAAAAAAAATTTAATAGGGAAATGGAATGATATCCATTCCCGCAAAAAAAATCATCTAATTAACTAATTTAATAACAATTATAGTAGAGGGGATCAAAATGGCAAATGATCATTTGACTCTCACCGAAACGGCGAAATTACTACTCCACAGTAAGGAGTATGACTTGCCCGCTTATACCGGATCAGAAGGTGAAGTGGGCCTAGATATAACTCAATTAAGAAGTAAAACCGGGGCGATAACCTTTGACAGCGGTTATGGAAATACCGGCTCATGCGCCAGCGCGATAACTTTTATCGATGGCGAAAAAGGAATATTGCGCTACCGGGGCTATCCAATTGAGGAACTGGCTAAGAATTCTAATTTTATTGAAGTCAGTTTTCTATTAATATTCGGACATCTTCCCAGCAAGACTGAACTGGAAAGGTTCCACTTCAATTTAACACATCACAGTCTTATCCATGAAGAAATGAAAAAATTCTACGAAGGATTTCCAAGCTCGGCTCATCCAATGGGAATTTTATCTTCTATGGTTAGTTCGCTTTCAGCATTTTATCCGGAAGCCGGGTATAATGCCGATGTCGAGCTTAATATAACCAGGCTGATAGCCAAGCTTAAAACTATTGCGGCGTTCTCATACAAAAAGTCCATTGGGCAGCCGTATGTTTACCCTCGGAATGATTTAAGCTATAGCGGCGATTTGTTACACATGATGTTCGCTGTCCCATCGGAAAATTATGAAGTTCCAAAAGTTGTTGAAGAAGCTTTGGACCTTCTTTTAATCCTTCATGCGGACCACGAGCAGAATTGCAGTACATCAACCGTAAGAATGGTTGGCAGCAGCGAGGCTAACTTGTTTGCTTCAATATCTGCCGGCATTTGCGCTCTTTGGGGACCATTGCACGGCGGCGCCAACCAGCAGGTAATCGAAATGCTGGAGAAAATTAAAGCAGACGGGAGCGATTACAAAAAGTATATAAGCATGGCGAAGGATAAAGAATCAAAATTCAAGTTGATGGGATTCGGACATCGCGTCTACAAGAATTTTGATCCACGCGCTCAAATTCTTAAAGCTTCCGCTGACAAAGTTCTAAGCCAGCTTGGTGTAAAAGATCCTTTACTTGATATTGCAAGGAATCTTGAAGAGGTTGCTCTTAAAGATCCTTTCTTTATCGAGAGGAAGCTTTATCCCAATGTCGATTTCTACAGCGGAATAATATACCGTGCTATAGGTATACCGACTAATATGTTTACCGTTATGTTCGCTCTCGGGCGTTTGCCCGGATGGATCGCTCATTGGAAAGAAATGAGGGAAACTCCCGGCGCAAGAATTTACAGACCGAGGCAAATTTATACCGGCGAGACAAAGCGTTCGTTTATTCAGTTAGAAAAGAGATAAACGAAGAAGTACAACGTTTGATCGAATAAGCGTGCAGTCAATTTCAATTTAGGAAAAGACTGCACGCTTTTTATTTTTGAAACTTAGTTTAGAATATTATTTTTGTCCAGCAGAAAATTTTTTAATTGATGAATAAAAAAGCGGAATTAATAATTACGAAACTCGACCTTAAACCTCACCCCGAAGGGGGATATTACAAGGAGGTTTATCGTTCCGAAGAAGAGCTAAAGGAAGAATGCCTTCCAGCAAGATACAGCGGAAGCAGATCCATTTCTACTTCAATCTATTTCTTGCTTGATGGAGAGCAGGTTTCTATGTTTCACCGGATTCGGTCCGATGAAACATGGCATTTTTACGATGGAAGTGAGGTCAAAATTTATATACTTGCGGATGATGGTCAAATGTCAGAAATTTTATTAGGAAAAAATTTAGAAGAAATGGAAATACATCAGGTAACGATCAAAAAGAATAGCTGGTTTGGAGCCGAAGTTAAAGATAAAAGTTCATTTGCGCTTTTAGGTTGTACCGTTGCCCCGGGGTTTGAATACGATGATTTGGAATTAGGGAGCCGCAAACTTCTATTATCCTTGTACCCTCAACATGAAAATATAATTAGAAAGTTGACACAGATTATCGACTAATTTAGTACTT
>JAJYIL010000385.1 GCA_021790055.1 Bacteroidota bacterium | reverse complement strand
AGGATGGAAGATGCCGGGTGGAAACAAAAAATTGAAATGCTTGAAGAAATCTTTGATAGATATTCGGAGGAGTTAAAGGGAAGTTTCTCTGTTTATCTGGATAAAAGATTAAGAATTAGGAAATAAAAGTACCTTACGCTGCTTCAATTGAGCGGATGCTGAATACCTCATTTCCTTTTAATGCTTCAATTTCGTTTTCTGAAACAGCTACTATTGTAATTGTATCCCAAAATATTTTGTTTAGTTTTTAATTACACAATGAATGTTTTAATAATAACATTTTAAGTTATAATTTCCTTGATTCCTTTCACATTATGCATACAATTGAATTTCCTATCAATACGGGATGTAATTTAGTTGTTTACCTTTTTGGCTTTTCGTAATTTTCAGCCTTCAATTTTACAGCACAGAAGGAAAATGAAATTATGAGTAAGGGCAAGAACGATAATTATTGGGCAGTAGTTCTTGGTGCTTCATCCGGATTTGGTGCAGCAACGGCGTTAAAGTTAGCTGAAGACGGCTATAATATTTTCGGCATTCACCTGGATCGACAGGCTACAATGCCTAATGTAGAGAATATAATTAGCCAAATAAAAGCTGCAGGGTCGCAGGCTCATTTTTTCAATGTGAACGCAGCCGATGCAGTTAAAAGAGGAGAAATCATTTCTGAAATTAAAAAGCTATCCGAAGGCAAACCGATTGTAAAAGTACTAATTCATTCCCTGGCTTTTGGAACGTTGAAGCCTTTTGTCCCGACCAAAGATGAGCAGGCAATTACAAAAGCTCAAATGGAAATGACGCTTGATGTAATGGCGCACTCGCTTGTTTATTGGGCTCAAGATCTGGTTGTAAATAATTTGCTTGAAAAGAAATCGAGAATATTTGCAATGACAAGCTCAGGCGGGCATTCTGCAATTCCGTTTTACGGAGCGGTATCTGCGGCTAAAGCAGCATTGGAATCTCATGTGCGGCAGCTTTCCACTGAGCTTGGATACATGGAAGTTGCAGTAAATGCAATAATGGCTGGGGTAACAGACACTCCTGCGTTACGAAAAATTCCGGGGAACATTCCGATGATTGAAGTAGCAAAGCGGAAGAATCCAAGAAACCGATTAACTACGCCTGAAGACGTTGCCAAAGTAATTTCACTTCTTTGTAAAGAAGGTGGAGAATGGATTTCGGGCGGGTTGGTGCATGCCGACGGCGGTGAAGATGTAGTTCAGTTTGTCGGTCAAAATCTAACTGAAGATATAACAATTTTAAAAATTTAAAAGGATAAGGATGAAACCAATTACAATTACAGATGATAATTTTGAAACCGAGGTTATAGGATCAAACCAGCCTGTACTTATTGATTTTTGGGCAATATGGTGCGGACCCTGTCGAATGATTGCCCCGATTGTAGAAGAGCTTGCAAATGAATACGACGGTAGGGTTAAGGTTGGTAAGCTTGATGTTGACAACAACCAGGAAACATCGATCCGTTATGGTGTAAGAAGTATACCCACTTTATTGATTTTTAAAGATGGGAAAATAAAGGATACGATTATCGGCGCTGTGCCGAAATCCCATTTAGTTCAGAAGCTGAATTCAGCTTTATAAATATTATAATAAATTGTTTGGAGAAAAATGAAAAAGATAATAATAACTGATGCAGTAGATAAAAAAAGCGTAGGCATTTTAGAAGGCGCCGGCTATGAGGTAAAATATCAGCCGGGGATGCCGAAGGAAGAAATTCAAAAAATAATAAAAGATTACAACGGACTAATTGTCAGAAGCGAAACTAAGGTTACTCCTGATTTGATTGAGCTGATGGATAACATGGAAGTAATAGGCAGGGCGGGCGCGGGAGTAGACAACATCAACCTTGAGGCTGCTACTCGCAAAGGCATAATAGTTATGAACACGCCTGGCGGAAACTCTGTTTCAGCGGCAGAGCATACTATGGCATTGATGCTTTCCATGTGCCGGAACGTTGCTCAAGCTAATCAATCTTTAAGAGCAGGCAAGTGGGATAGGAAAAAGTACAAAGGCACTGAGCTGCAGGGAAAAACACTCGGAATAATCGGTCTGGGTAAAATCGGTCGCGAGGTTGGAATCCGTTCCAAGGCATTCGGAATGAACGTAATAGGATACGACCCGGTTTTATCTGAAGATGTTGCATCAAAGCTGGGAATTAGGCTTGTAGACCTGGATGTGGTTTTTGCGCAATCGGATATTATTACGGTTCATGTTCCGTTGAACGATGATACAAGAAACATGGTGAATGAAAAAACGATTGCAAATTGTAAGGACGGAGTTAGATTCATCAACTGTGCGCGCGGCGGGATAATTGACGAGGCTGCTTTAGTACAGGCTATAGATTCCGGTAAAGTAGCCGGGGCTGCCTTTGACGTTTATGTTACCGAGCCGCCGGAATTTAACGGTCAGTTCATTCAGCATCCTAAGATTGTAACAACACCGCATCTTGGCGCTTCAACCGAGGAAGCGCAGGAAAAAGTAGCCGTTCAAATTGCGGAACAAATCATCGATTTGTTCAACAATAAAGGCGTTAGAGGTGCGGTAAATGCCTCTGCAATTGAAGCGGGAAGCAGCGAAGAAATGATTCCTTATGTTCAGTTAGCTGAAAGTCTCGGGCTTCTTCATTCGCAGTTGAACAAAGGTCAATTGAAAAAAATAAATATTAATTACAGCGGGGAACTGCTGCACAATTATACTGCGCTTCTTTCTACCGCGGTTTTGAAAGGATTTCTTTCTCAAAAATTATCCGCAGGCGTTAATCTTATTAACGCGCCCTTCCTTGCAAAAGAAATGGGTGTTATTGTTAATGAAACCAAGAGCGGTGCAAATGTAAATTATACTAATTTGATGACGGTAGAATTCAATACCGACAAAGAGCAGCGCTCGCTTGCCGGCACTGTCTTTGGAAACAACGAGAAAAGGATCGTCTATATCGATAAGTATCATCTCGAGTTAAAACCTGAAGGCTACATGTTGTTCTATTACAATATTGATAAGCCCGGCATGCTGGCTAACGTTGGAAAGATTCTTGCCGATGCAAAGATAAATATCGCCGGGCTATCCTTGGGAAGAGTTGAAGCCGGTAAAGATGCTTTAACTGTGATAAACGTTGACAGCGAGATTACCAAAGTAGTTCTAAACTTAATCTCGTCAATAGCAGGTATTCATAGCGTCTTTTCGGTAAAGTTATAGAACTTGACGGGGCTGACCGAAAAAGGTATGCGGAATAAAGGTACAGGGAATAGGGTATATGGTATAGGGAGGGTATATGGTATAATATCTTGTGTATGTATTGCCTATACAATTTACCGTTGCCTGCCTACTTTCACTTAGGTATTAAGTTCGGTCTCGTTTTAAACTCTTGACAAATAAAAAGGGTTATGCTAATTTGACATGTGACTGAAAAATTAAAGCGGAACTAAACTCATTTCCGTTTGTAGAATGAGTTAGCAAAGCAAGTTAAAAATTTTACAACTTAATTTATAGCCCGTCATGAAATTAAAAATACTATTCCCGACGCTAATTGCTGCGGCGTTTATCTCAACCGGTTATTCTCAGCAAAACTCAAATCTCTTCGATTTTGACTATGCGCAATTTGAGTATGATTCGGTATCGAATTTCGTCGAGCTTTATTATTCTTTCGACCAATCCCAACTAACTCAACAAAAGCTTGATAATGGAAATTTCGTCGAAGGGATCTTAGGCGTTGCCATTACCGACACTGCAACAAAGCAACTTGTAGTAGACAAGAAATGGATGCTAAAATACCCTGTCGATACAACAAGCAACCCGGAAAAGGCTCTTGTGGGAGTATTAAACTTTGATATTCCAGCCGGTATATATAAGTGTACTGTAAGCGTCGATGATCAGTTCAATCCCGGCAATAAAAACTCAATTTCGGATTTTATTAGAGTAAAGCC
>JAJYIL010000384.1 GCA_021790055.1 Bacteroidota bacterium | reverse complement strand
CTGTCTACATACTGAACCTCAGGTATTTCTTCAAATGCTTGAAGCAGAGGCTTGCCGGGCATATCCCTGCCGATTGGTAAATTCATAAGAGTTAATATTGTCGGAACTATATCGAGCAGATTCGCTCCATAAATTCTTTCATCTTTTTTTATACCGGGACCTTTCATACAGAATATTCCGTAGCTCCTATGTTCCCATGCAGGTCCTGCCGGCTCATCAGGTATTCCTTTAGGACGTAAATGATCTGAATGAAATCCATGATCGGATGTTAAGATTACTGTGGTATTATCGTCGATCAGTTCAAGCAATCTTGCCAGCATCATATCGTGGTAAATGTATCCGCCTTGAACAACGCCTTTGTACATCTGATACATCTCTTCGGGAATATAAGGAAGACGCGGCGGATTGAAATTCATAAACGCATGACTGAAATGGTCAATTGCGTCATAATAAATTCCGGTAAAATCATATTCGGTATTTTCAAGTATCCACGTACCTGCCGCGTGGATGGAAGAACATTCGGCAATAATTTTTGCCATGGCTCCCAGCCTTTTATCTTTCTCCTGGTCGATCTTTGCTGCATCAGGAACAAACGGTAAAAGATGAGCCTCAGTCAATTCGCCGGGATGTACCCTTAACTCCTTAAATATATCTTCATAATTTTTGGGATGAACAGTTCCCGGAGCCATCCCCCACTCTTTACCGTACTCGCTTGTAGCCCTCTGATAAAAATTCGAAATGCTAATTCCATTAATAGGTTCAGCAGGGTGGCTGGGCCACCAGCCTACAACATTTGTTTTGAATCCGCATTGAGTAAGTATATTCCAGATTGCTTTTACTTTTCGCGATGTAATCATAGACGGTCTTACACCTTTCCCCTCAGGCGCAGGCTCAGTAAAACCGAGTATGCCATGCTGGTCTGCATGTTTTCCGGTTGAAATAGAAGTCCATAACATTGGAGAAAGCGGTGGATCTAAAGTTGCGATATTCCCCATTACACCATTATTAATTATGCTCTCAAGTGCCGGCATCATTCCATTATCGAGCAAAGGGTTTATAACTTTCCAGTCTGCTGCATCCCAGCCGATAAATAATATTTTTCTTGCCCTTCTATCACTGCTCATCTTTGATCTCCTTTTTATCAGCGGCTTTAATCTCAGCGCGTTTCTTTCGCCATAGCAATAAACCCTTTGCACCTAATGCAAGCAAGCCAAGCGAGCCTTCCTTAGTAATCGAAGAATATAATTCATCGAAAGAAGAATAGCTTTGAGTTTCCAGTTTTCTGTCTTCGTTTTGATTTACTTCCATATAATTTAAGCAACTTAATTAAATTTTTTATATAAATTATTTCTAATAGAAAGAGTAAACTTTAAGATGCAAGAGTAACCTTCGAGGTCACAAAAATAGAACCACAGTTTAATTTTATTGGTAAGTTCTCTTTAGCGACCTCGAAGGTTACGCTCACTTTAAAAGCATCAGCTTCTTTACTTCTGTAAACTCACCCGCTGTAATTCTATAATAATATATTCCGCTCGCAAGATTAGATCCATTGAAACTTACTCTGTACTGTCCCGCTTCTTTATTCTCATTGACTAACGTTGTCACTTCTTTCCCGAGCTCATCATAAACTTTTAATGTTACATGTTCTGCTTTAGGTATCACATACTGTATTGTTGTTGTCGGATTAAACGGATTAGGATAGTTCTGCCAAAGCTCAAACTTTGTTGGTAGCGAAGTTACTGTTACTATCTGCGAGTACTTATAGTTTCCATCATTGTCAATCTGTTTCAATCGATATTCAACTGTCCCTCTAGGAGGATTATCATCAACAAATGAATAATCCTTAGGTGAGTTGCTGTTCCCGTTTCCCTTCACAAATCCAATCTTTGTGAATGATGAATGACTATTGACTAATGACGACTGACCGGCATCTGACTTCTGACCGCTTGCGCCAGAGGCGCATCCGCCTTCGGCGGAGACCTCCGACCTCTGGATTTCGAATCCGTAATTATTTACTTCCGTTGCTGTATTCCATCTTAACAAAACGGCGGCTGAGCCGGTTGGTGAGCTTGTCGAACCAGCCGTGAAGGTTGTTAGTTCTACAGGTAGAACTTCTTGTGTTGTTATAGAATTCCCTTGATCATTATAAGCATAAGAATGAATAGTTGCGGAAGTCCGACCGCTTGCCACACTCATATATACCCACCCGTAATAAGTTTTACTTCCAAGCTTAAAACGAACACCCATAAATTTATTACTTACTCCATTCCACTGAGTACCAGAATTACTATTTTGCGCTAACTCGTTACGGGACGAATTTGTCATACGTTTATGCAAATCGATATTACCTGCACTTATAGCCGTATTACTTGGAAGTGCTTTAATATAGTTTTCTGCTCCTAATTTACTATTCGCTCTAAATGATACTCCGGAACTAGCAGCAGAAACAAAGATATTTTTATAAGCAGGAGTGCTGGCAAATTTTATTGTTATGGTAGTATTAATACCATTAAATTTAATAGCAAATGGAGTAGTCGAACTGTTTACAATAGCATCGTGCGCATTGGTTACAACAACCTGTGCATTGGCATCCTTTGCCCCAAGAATTACTGCACTCGCAGCGATGGAATACTTTAACAGCATGCTATCCAGGCTTTCAGTAAAATTTTTTTTCATACTTTTACTGGTAGATATTTTAAAAGGTATAATTAGATTTAATCCGCAGAACGATTTTACAACTATGTCATTTATTTTTCAAGTATGACAGGAAAATTTTTTAGTAGAACTTGGATTTGTTTAATACACATCACAAATTAAAAAAAGCCCCGGCTATACCGGGGCTCTTCCGAGCAGCAGTTATTGGGCAGGGAGGTTTCCAACTGCTGCAGGTCTAATATTTATTACACAATATTTTATATTCCGTTGTCCGACAGTTCCACCTTGTTGTCCGACAGTTCCACCTTGTTGTCCGACAGTTGAACTGTCGGACATAACTCTTAAAGCAGTTGAACTGCGAAGATTCATTCAATAAGATCAAACATTTTATAGTCATTTCATCAACCTGTTCTTGCGGAGTAAAACTCCTTTTAGAGTTTAGTTCGACAGTAAAACTGTCGAACAACATGGGTATAACTATCGAACAACATGCACGGACTGCTTTATTGAATTAGATCGATATTTAATATAGAATGATCATCAAGAATATAATTCCTTGCACTTGAAAACATCCAGTATTCATCGCGCTCAACAAATCCCTTCCTAACAGGATTAGTATGAATATAATTGAGCTTTTGTATGAAAAATTCATTGCTGATGATTGCTTCAGGATGACTGCCTGATTGCCAAATCTTATAGTTATTACCTCTTCCAATTCTTTCAGCCGCAGTGGAAAAATAATTTAGAAGCCTGCTGTTGTTTGTTTCTTTCAAAAGATCTGAAATACTAACTGAAGTATATCGCTTATAATCTCTAAGAATATCGGAAAGATTGCCGTTAAGTGTTGAAACGATTGTATGAATATGATTTGGCATTATGACATATCCATGTACCAATAATCCTTTTTCTTTTTGACAATATTTTAATGATTCTATTATTGCCTCAAAGAACGGCATTGAAATAAATACACACTGCCAGCCGACTATTGTATCCGTACAAAAGTAATAAGGCGTATCCTTTGTTATTGAATATGGTTTCATTTAATTTCTTTCGTTTCATTTGTTGTCTTTGTTGTCCGACAGTTCCACTGTCTTAGTTGTCCGACAGTTCCACTGTCGGACATAACTCTTACAGCAGTTGAACTGCGAATATTCGTTCAGCAAGATCAAACTTTTTATTGTCATTTCATCTCCCACTCGTACGGAGTAAAACTCCTTTTAGAGTTTAGTTCGACAGTAAAACTGTCAAACAACATTGGTGCAACTGTCAAACAACGTAGTCGAATAATATAT
>JAJYIL010000383.1 GCA_021790055.1 Bacteroidota bacterium | reverse complement strand
CAAATTACCTTTTTTACTTCCGTAATTTATTAAAAAACAATAGCTTAATTGTTAAATATTTTTTAGGAGACAAGTCAGGAGGTTATTATGGTAATGCAAAGAATAATATGTTAACTGAAGATTCAAACAGTGGAAATGATTTTTTAGCAGACGTTTGCACAGCATGGGAACTTGCTGCTGCAGAAGTCGAACAATTTAATGTAAGAAGAGTCTGCATAAGAACGGGCGTTGTTTTAAGTTTAGAAGGCGGCGCACTTAAGCAGATGCTGACCCCTTTTAAATTTTTTGTTGGAGGACCGCTCGGAAATGGCAAGCAATGGTTTCCATGGATTCATATTGATGATCTGGTAAATATATATTTATATGCTTTAGACAATCCCGCAATCCAGGATTCGATTAATGCGGCATCACCTAACCGGGTTACGATGAATGAGTTTGTAAGGACTCTCGGCAGAATTTTACATCGACCTTCTTTCTTCAATGTGCCGTTATTTCTTTTGCGAATGACGATTGGAGAAGCAGCATACGCAGTTACTGCAAGTCAGAGAGTATTTCCTAAAAAGCTTTTGGAAAGTGGATTTAAGTTTAGGTTTGAAACACTGGAAGATGCATTAGAAAATTTGCTAATGTAATACCCGGAATTTACAAAATTCTAATATTGTAGAACTGCTTGACTGTTGACGAGTTTATTCTGAAGAGTACCAAAATTTTTTTGGTTAGCCAGAATGTCTTCGCGATCGAGCTCTGAAAATTTTCGAGCCTCATTCAGAAGGTAATTAGTATCAAGTATCGCTTTATTCATTTGAATTAAACTGTTTATATTAGCTATATCCTGATAACTTCAGGCAAAGAATATTGAAGTTTTTAGGAGCGCCCTATTGAAGACATAACAGTTTCCTTGCAAGTTTAATTATAATTCTCTTAGACATGCTTTATAAAATAAAAAGGGGCTTGCGGAAAACAAGCCCTTAATATTCTTTAATTTGAATTTTAGCTTAGTACCTGTAATAATCCGGCTTAAACGGACCTTCAACCGGCACGCCGATATAATCAGCCTGCTTCTGTGAAAGTGTTTCAAGCTCGCAGCCAAGCTTTTTAAGATGAAGCTTTGCTACCATCTCATCCAGATGCTTTGGAAGTACATAAACTTTGTTCTCATACTTTCCAGGGTTAGTCCATAACTCTATCTGAGCAAGCGTCTGGTTGGTAAACGAATTCGACATTACGAATGAGGGATGACCGGTTGCGCATCCAAGGTTAACCAATCTTCCTTCGGCAAGTACAATTATATCCTTCCTATCAATTGTATATTTATCAACCTGCGGCTTAATTGTAACTTTTGTATGACCATAGTTCTCATTCAGCCAAGCCATATCAATCTCGTTATCAAAATGACCGATGTTACAGACCACTGCGTTGTGCTTCATCTTCATGAAATGCTTTTCAGTCACTATGCCTGTGTTGCCGGTTGCTGTAACTATTATATCGGCTTCAGGTACGGCATGCTCAAGAGTTTTAACTTGAAATCCGTTCATCGCAGCTTGAAGTGCACAAATCGGGTCAACTTCCGTTACTGTAACTCTAACAAAATTATGTGCAAGAGATTCAGCCGAACCTTTGCCGACATCGCCGTAACCGCATACTACTGCAGTCTTTCCTGCAAGCATCAAATCCGTAGCGCGTCTTATTGCATCAACTAAAGATTCGCGGCAGCCGTACTTATTATCAAACTTTGATTTTGTAACAGAGTCATTAACATTAAATGCAGGAACCGGCAATGTTCCCTTGTTCATTCTATCATATAATCGGTGAACGCCGGTTGTGGTTTCTTCGGATATTCCTTTAATGCCGGGGACAAGTTCCGGATACTTATCCAGAACTGTATTCGTTAAATCTCCTCCGTCATCTACAATCATGTTAAGCGGCTTTTTGTCGTCGCCGAAAAACAGTGTCTGTTCAATGCACCAATCATACTCTTCGAGTGTCTCGCCTTTCCACGCAAATACGGGAATGCCGGCAGCAGCTATTGCGGCTGCAGCATGATCCTGCGTGGAGAAAATGTTGCATGATGACCATCTTACTTCTGCGCCGAGTTCTTTTAAGGTTTCTATTAGAACTGCAGTTTGGATTGTCATGTGAAGGCAGCCGGCAATCCGCGCGCCTTTCAGAGGTTTCTTCTTTCCATATTCTTCACGAAGAGCCATTAAGCCCGGCATTTCAGCCTCGGCAAGAAATATTTCTTTCCTTCCCCATTCAGCTAAAGAAATATCCTTTACCTTGAAGTCTACTTTATTCTTAATATTTTTTCCAATTATTTCGCTCATAAAAGTTCCTCATAGTTAAACAATCTTATAGATATTTTTTGAATATCGGTACAAGGTCTAATTGTTCCCATGTAAAGTCTTTATCGTTTCTTCCGAAATGCCCGTATGCGGAAGTCTTTTGATAAATAGGTCTTCTAAGATTTAATCTGCCTATTATTCCTCTTGGTGTCAAATCAACTTCTTCACGAATCATTTTGGATATTTCTTTATCCGGGATTTTGCCTGTGCCTTTAGTATTTACCAAAACCGAAACGGGTTCTGCAACACCTATTGCATAAGCCACTTGTACCATGCATTCACTGGCAAGCTTAGCGCCAACAACATTCTTTGCAATATGCCTTGCAGCGTAAGCAGCGCTTCTATCTACTTTAGAAGGATCTTTTCCCGAGAAGGCACCGCCGCCGTGAGGAGCCCAGCCGCCGTAGGTATCGACAATGATTTTTCTACCGGTTAATCCGCTGTCTCCATGCGGTCCGCCGATTTCAAATCTTCCCGTAGGGTTAACAAAGTATTTTGTCTTCTTATCAAGGTAGCGTTCGGGAATAATTTCTTTGATTACGTTTTCAATAACATCTTCCTTGATAGTTTTCTGTTTTACATCTCCGTCATGCTGTGTTGAGACAACAACTGCATCAACTCTTAAGGGCTTGTTGCTGTCATCGTATTCTATTGTAACCTGGGACTTAGCATCCGGGCGAAGATACGGCATCAAACCGTTATTTCTTTTCCTGATATCTGCAAGCCTTTTAACAAGTTTATGAGCGTACATAATCGGCATTGGCATAAGTTCCGGAGTTTGGTTGCACGCGTAACCGAACATCATTCCCTGGTCGCCTGCGCCGCCTTTGTCTACTCCCATTGCTATATCGGGCGACTGTGAATGAATCGCATTTAACACCGAGCATGATTCTGCATCAAACTTATAATCAGCGCTTGTATAGCCGATGCATTTTACGGTTTCCCTTACGATGTCCTGCACTTCGATGTAAGCCTTTGTAGTTATTTCACCGCCAACCAAAACTAAGCCTGTCGTTACGAAAGTTTCGCAGGCAACGCGCGCTGCGGTATCTTGCATATATATTGCATCAAGTACTCCGTCGGAAATGGCATCACATACTTTATCCGGATGACCTTCGGATACTGATTCTGATGTAAAGAAATATGACATTTTTTGTTTTTCCTATTTTGTAATTTATTAATAAAAATCTATTTCAGACGAATCACCGGCGTTTAGTTTTTTGAACATTCCGTTGATTACCGCATTGCTTCCGATGATGGAATTCTCGAGAAGCGATTTTGAAATAAGTGCATTCGACCCGACAATTGAGTTCTTAATAATGCATTCGTCTATTTTGCATCCGCTGTCAATTGTCGAATAAGGTCCAATAACCGAATTTGAAATTTCAGCATCGGCTGCGATAAATACCGGGCGCTTAATTATTACCGAATCAAACTCCCTGTTTACACTCTTCTGGTCAAGAAGAAATTGATTGGTCGCCAGCAGGGTTTCCGGCTTCCCGCAGTCGTACCATCCGTCTACCGGAAACGTAGAAATTTTAACACCGTCATCAAGCATCATTTGCAGCGCATCTGTAAGCTGAAGTTCGCCTTTGGTTCTAACATT
>JAJYIL010000382.1 GCA_021790055.1 Bacteroidota bacterium | reverse complement strand
ATTGACAAGGCTTTCTAAGCCTTCTAAAAATGACGAACTCTTTGAAACTGCATATAAATTAATTCTTGACTGCATCCCCATTTTATTTCTCCCTGGGAATTTGTATAATTAAAAAATTAAGATTCTACTAAGAACACGAAATTTCTTTGATAAGAAAATATCATATACGTGGATAAATGTCAATACGTAAAAGTACGTACATCAATCAAGTATCCTGCATCGAGTATCCAGTCTACCTCCCCTGCAAGCTATTGAACATTCTGAAGCCTAATCGTTCCCACGTCGCATTATAATTTCATTTCTTCTACCCAGTTTTAGTCTTCCCGATAGCTCCGCAAACATCCTTTTCAGCTCTATAACCGCGCGGTAATCCTGGGCTGATAAGTCGATTTCATGCAGCTTATCATTTGAATCTATAATATCTATTTTTACCATACCTACAGTAATCGATATTATATCGTTCAAATAATAAATGCTTGCGCTCTTAAATGGAAACGCTTTTATCTTTATATATTCCTCCGTTACCTCAATAAATTTCTTTCCAAATGTCCTGCCGGTTCCTTCATAGCAATAGGCAGTTCCAATTATTAGCATCCATACTGCGGAGGCAGTATTAAATAATTGCATGTTGTTATTGCCGGTCAATAAGATTATCCATACAATGGAATAAACAATTGTGAAAGTACCAAGCAATATCTTTGAAAGAGATTTTTGACTCTTGCTAAGGTTTAAGTAGAATTCCTGCATTTCTAACAATTAATAAATATGAAACTGTCTGTATCGAATAATAACTAACAGCCCTGAGTTTGTAAATACCGGAAAACTGTATTTTTATTGGTTTGAATTATGTATAGAACTTTGAAAATCGACTATCTTTGTTTAAGTCTGAACCGGAATTATATCTCTGAAGTCGAGGATTAGAGATCGGGATTTTTGATTAAGAATAATACCGGATTGTTAATCATTGAGCCAAGCATTTTACCAACTTCATGGTTCTCTGAAACAAGTGTATTATGTTCATCTTTATTTAAATAGCCACAGTCTTTAGCAAAATCTAACGAGGAATCAGTTTCGCTATTTTCACCATCGCAATCAGTCAATTTATTTATAAAATGTGCTTCATATCGTCTTTTTGCCCATGCTTCACGGAGGTTTAAGCAAACTGATCGGGAAGAGCGTCTTATTTGATCTGTTAATGAATATCGTTCTTCCTTGGGAAAAGTTTTGCTCAATTCAAAGATTTGCATAGCCAATGCATATGCCTTTTTGTACACAACTAATTCTTCAGCAGAATTTATTTTCATTTTATCCTTCCTCTTCTTTTTATTCTGACCTCTGACTTCTGACCCCTGACTTCTGACCTCCGACTTCCGACCTCCGACCTCTGCCCTCCGACCTCCGACCTCTGACTTCTGACCTCTGATTTCCGACCTCTGATCTCCGACCTCCGACCTCTGCCCTCCGACCTCTGACTTCTGACCTCTGACTTCCGACCTCTGACCTCCGACCTCCGACCTCTGACCTCTGATTTCTGACCTCTGACTTCTGACCTCTGCCCTCCGACCTCTGCCCTCTGACTTCCGACCTCTGCCCTCCGACTTCCGACCTCCGACTTCTGACTTCCGACCTCTGACCTCTGACCCCTGACTTCTGACCTCTGCCTTCTGCCCTCTGCCCTCTGCCTTCCGACCTCTTACTTGCTGCTCAATAAACTTTTATTTTGAATTGCAAATATGAAAAGCTCATTTGTTGATTTTAACCCCAGTTTCCTTATCATGTTCCATTTATGCTTTACAACAGTATCTGCAGAGATAAAAAGTCCGGCTGCAATTTCACTGTTCTTCTTTCCCTCTGACAGCAGTAATAATATTTCTATTTCCCTGCCGGATAGCAGGTGCAGAGTCTTAATTAGTTCTGACATGTCTGAAGCATCAATCATCGGATTATGCTGCCGGCTTTTTAATCCTGCTTTATATCCCTGCCTTACGTCAAAAAGGTTCCAATAATTGCTAAGACCGTTGTAGCCCGATTCTCTTTTTGCCCAGATATGCTTTCCTAAAATTATCGAGGTTACCAGTTCATCATAGCAATCGCACCCCCTGTTTATCAGCCTAACGGTATCAATAAACTTTTTCCCGGTATCGAAATAACGTGTCGTGTCTATTCCGTATAAAGAATTCCTTTGACCGGGCTTGCTTTCCTTTTTAAAGCGTCTGAAAAAGTCCGCCAATGGAGTTTCCCTGTTATGGAGAATGCTGCTTACATTGGAAAGCCACAGCTCGTTCAAATACCGGCTGTCAATGCTGTCCGTATAAATAATTGTTTTGGTTTTGTATGCAGAATGGAATGAATGAAGGAAATTGATTATTCTCGGTTTGCTGAACGATGAATCATCAATAAAGAAAGTATCGCTGTGCTTTATTGTCTTGTTACGATTAATAAAATGCTTTACTGCGCTTTGAAAATTATCAAAGTGATTGGAGAAAATTATTCCCTCTTCCGGTTTAACAAGAGAGTTTATTCCTTCGGAAATTACCGGACGCTGCGATAATGAAAAAACATTTATTTGAGTTATCACCCCCGTGTACTTCCTTTAAAATTGTTTAAGCTAACATCAAGATTTATGAAAACAAAACGTAAATCTCTACTGTAAATTATAACGGAGGCTGGTTAAATGTCAAGTAAACCAAATTTTATTTTATACCGTAAGCCGAACAAGTCAATACCAAAGAATAGATCAAAAGTTAGAGGTCAGATGCCGACCTCCGACTTCTTTCCCATTTTACTGAGTATTTTATGATCTATTCTTTCTACCTTATACCTATATACCCTTAAACCGATGAATTCCATTTTCCTCATATCCCCACCTCGAACCCGAATACCAGCATCCTCTGCCCAAAGTAGCTTTGTATTGTTGTTCTCCGGCTGTAATCGGGAGTGTATGAGTAGCCGAATATATTGTCGTAGTCAAAGATGTTAAGTCCTTCCATGTAAATTACTGCCGAGATGTTAGGAGTCAAGTTGCCGAAATATGTCAACCGTAAATCTATCCGCTTGTAATCAGGAAATCGACCGGAGTTTGTAGGGGCATACTCCGGTACGTAAATCTTCAATTGATCGCTGTAGCCTGATGAGACTACCGGCGTGTATGGTCTGCCGGTAGCGTACTTTACACTTCCTCCCAACTGGAAGTGATCGGTTAAATTGTACTTCATTATAATTGAAAGATTGTTTGTTACATCGTAAGAGCTATTGCAGAAAGCTCCGTAATCTAACCAGAGCCTCTTTGTGCTTATATAGCCGTACGATATCCATCCGGTTATTCCGAAAGGGAAGATGCCTTTGTAAATCATATCCACGCCTTCTGCAAAGCCGTATCCGTCGCTGTTGTAGTTATTAATGGGATTCTGAAGGGGAAGATCAAGATACTTCTTGTAATACGTTTCGATCCTAAATGAATTTTGCTCGTCGATTGAATAATCATATGAAAGTATATAGTGAATCGCTTCCATTGGCTTTAAACCGGGATTGCCGTCTTCAGGTCTGAACAACTTTGGATCCGGGAGCTGATGAAATACTCCGAAGCTGAATCTTACGTTCGAGCTTTCATTCAATTTGTATGCGGCGCTTACCCGTGGATCCGTCCAGCCCAGGCTCAGTTCAGGTACCCGGTCGTACCTTATACCTGCCGAGATCATTGCATCCCGGATTCCAAACACGCGTGTCGATTGTATCTCCGAATAGATGCCCATCCTGCTTCCATTCACCGCAGCATTAAGAACGATCGCTGGAGCGTCCGGACGTATATCGTAATCGTCCAACGGTACGGTTCCCTGGTAATCGATTGTTCTTTTCTCTATCTCGAAGCCTGTTAAAATTTTCAAGCTTGGATCAAGCTCATACTCAAAGTCGTTCCTGAAGTTGTAAATCTTATCGGTCGTGTTCAGGTCTAATACT
>JAJYIL010000381.1 GCA_021790055.1 Bacteroidota bacterium | reverse complement strand
TATAGCGCATAGAGCAAAGGGCATTGGGTCGCTTCTCCTCAAAATTCCTTTTCAATTTTGTGTGGAATTTTTAAATTGACCGCTTTGGGGACGACAAAGTTCATTCTGTACTTTCAAAATTCTACAGTGTCTTTAATTACTGCTTCAATTAATATTGCCGATATTTATTACAACTTTAATGGAGTAAAAAAATGGCTGTCTTAAAAGAAATTAACACTACAATACTAACAGGTAAGTTAGGCAATTTTATTGCAAGGAGCTACGAAGGGCATATTATTTTGAGTAAGCGACCTTCAAAATATAATATTAATCAGGAGCTTAAAGCGAGGGAGGGAAGAAGTAAATTCGGTGTAACGGCTCATCTTTCTAAATCGATTGCATCATTACCCACGCTTAAGGAAATCTGGAAAACAGTTAAAGGATCCGACAGAACTGTATTCCATACTATCTGTAAATATAACTTTGGTAAATCGTCTGCATCCAAACCTACTTTGTATAATATAATTACTCCGAACGGTTTTCTTCTGCCGGATATTGATGCTTCGGTTGACGCTGAGAAAATAACTGCTTCATTCTCCGCTTTAAATACTTTGCATATATTAAAGCCTGCAGAGGTCGATCTTTCTGTTAATGCCGTAATTTGTTTTACCGGTCCGATAAATCGGGAGGATGAGCCTTGCGGGTTTTCAGCATGTTCCAAAGAGGTTAAGAATTTCAAGTTTGACCGGGCTTGCGAAGTCGTGATTGAATTTGACCGGAAGCAGAGGCTAATAGCGGCTAAATACAGCGGTTGTATTTTGTACCTTTGTGCTGCGACGAAGGATGACGCCGGAAATGTGGTAAGGTATTCACGTACGTTTTCGAAAGAAATAATGATCACTCAATTTACGCAGCCTTTGGAATAGCGGAGCATTGGAATAAAGGAAAATTGGAATGATGGTGAAGTTACGCAAAGTAATAATGTTGTCTGACAGTTGTACTGTCAGCCGCAATTCTGCATGCAGTTATACTGCAATTTTAACATTACTTATATCGTTTACAGAGTGTAACTCTTAGAAGAGTAATGTTCGACAGTGCAACTGTCGAACAACTGCGACTAAGGGCGGGAAGCTTTACTGCAGCAAAAAAACTTTTACTTCTAAAATAATATGTAGGGCGACTTGTCAAGTCGCCCTACGGGTAAATTATTTACAGCAAATTATATCTCAAGTCAATACAATTTTTGGAAATTGTTAACGTATCTTTTAGTCATTGACATTATAGTTCCGATTCCTTAAAATCTTTTTAGAAAATTTAACTTTTAAGCCGAAGGCTTACAAATAGTTTTAACCGATGGGGGTTAGTATGAAAATTAATAGTTACAAGCTTTACAAAGCATATATTGGTTTCCCCCTGCATTTACTATTCTTAAATTTATTGCCCTGAAGGATTATTTAATGAAGAAATTTTCGTTACAGCTTGCCCCTTTGGGGTTTTTACTTGTAATTATTTTACTTGTCTTCTCGCAGTTTAGCTGCAAAAGCCCCACTGCACCCAGCAGCAGCTTAAGCTTAACAGCAGCAGATGTCGTCTGCACTGAGGTTTGGTTAAAGCTTGATTTTGCTGACAGTCCAACCGGTGGTAATTATGAAATAACAAGAGACGGAAATATTGTCTTAAGCGGTAATCTTTCAAATGCAGATACTGTTTTAGTTGATACTACAGTCCTTCCCTCAAACAGTTATACTTACATTGCATATAGAATGCAGAATAGCAAGACCGTTGAACAGAGTTCTCCGTTACATATAACTACTTTAGATAGCACAAGCAGCAGCTTTAGCTGGCACCTATATAAGTTTGGTGATTTTAATGCTACTGGAATGCCGAGTATGTTATACGGGATTGCAGCAGTAAATGATTCTGACATTTGGGCTGTAGGGGAAATATATACCTCAGACTCTGTTGGTAAATATAATGCTATACATTGGGACGTTACCAAATGGAGTTTGAATAACATTTATTATAATTACCAGGGTCAAAAGTTTTGGAATCCAATCAAATGGATTTTTGCAAATACTTCAAATGATATCTGGTTTGGTAATAGTGTTCACTGGAATGGAAAAGACTTTGAAAATGCTAATATAGGAAATTCAATTTTTTTTGGTATTGGGACAAATGCTTTATGGTCGAATCAAAATGGTCAATTATATGCTATAGGAGGAGAGGGTAAAATAGCTTTTTCACCCGATAATGGTAATACCTGGAATAATATTATAAGTGGTACTTCTATGGGTTTTTTTGATATTAATTCAAATAATGGTAATAACATTTATGTATGTGGCGGCAGCTATCAAAATTACGATGGAATATTATTAGAAGGGGATAAAAATGGGTTCCATACCATAGCCGATGGAAAATCGCTGGGAAATTCTAGTCAATTGTTTAATCCATATTTTGATGGGGTAGCAAGAACAGTTTGGGTGTGTTATACCGGTACAGTCTTTTTTGCGGGCAACTGGTTATATAGATATACAGCAGGGCAAATTAGTTTTGTAAAATCATTACATGGCAATTATTGGGGCGGAAATACTAGTGGACAATATTGGGGTTTCCTTTCACAGATAAGAGGATTAGCAGAAAACCAGATGGTTCTGGTAGGTGAGAGAAATACAATAAGATATTTTAACGGCATTCGATGGACACAACTCGGAATGCCTTATGATTCTAATAGTAATTATACTTGGCTGTCAGTCGGTATTACAAATGATATAATTGTTGTTGTGGGTTATACAATAAATCCAACTAACGGAATAATAATGATGTTAAAAAGACAGTAAGAAAGGAGGTATTAAAAAACTAAGGTAATGAAAAATTATCCCCGGTGCTGGTGACACCGGGGTAGGAATGCAAATTAGAAGGAGCGCTTTTTATTTAGCAGTAGTACGGTAAACTTACTACTCCTTTTTATTTGTGTAAGAAATTTACAGTGATAGTTATCATTATACGTACTTATACTGATGCGGTGTAAAAAATAATTGTTTAACTTCTTAAAAGCTTAGGAAGAATTTTAGATGAAGAAATTTTACGTTTTATTTTTAGTAATAGTATCTTTATTATCTCTCTCGCAGTTTAGCTGCAACAGCCCCACTGCGCCCAAGCAAAATACTCTGCCCGATACCACGAGCAGTAATTTCACATGGACAGTAGATACAATAGGCGCTCAGGGAAGTGTACTTTATGATGTTGCCGTTATAAATGATACCCTTGCTTATGCTGTTGGTGAGTTGTTTCCTAGAGATTCTACTGGTAAAAGCGACCAAACTGATTTGTATAACGCAGCAAGATGGAATGGTAAAAATTGGACTATGATAAAAGTGCCATATTATTTTTATGGTGGTGTGGACTATGGGCGGTTAACTTCCGTTTTTGCTTTTGGTCCGAATGACATTTGGTTTGGAACAGGCAATATGGAACACTGGAATGGCAGTAAATACATTTCTGTCGAAACTACAGGATCATTCAGCGGAACTATTAATAAAATCTGGGGTACTTCTGATAATAATTTATATATAGTGGGAACTTCCGGTAATATTGCACACTATTATGGCAGCTGGCAAAAGATAAAAACCGGCACCACACTACCATTCCAAGATATATGGGGAGACGGCGGACAAGTGCTGGCGGTTGCTTCGGATAAGTTTGGTCTTGGCGGAAAATATCTTGTTTCGCTTAATGGTAATACTGCAACTGTAATGAATGACAGTATCCCAACTGCTGTCAGCCTAAGCGGGATTTGGTTCAAAGCCAATCAGAAATATTTTCTTGTTGGTGATGGGGTGTTGATAAAAGAATCTCTGTCAAGCAGGGTTTGGAAATATGATTATAATCGTTCAGCAGCAAGCTATTATTCATTTGCAATTAGGGGAGACGGATTAAACAATATTGTTATTGCCGGTGGTTTTGGTGATGTAAGTTTTTATAAT
>JAJYIL010000380.1 GCA_021790055.1 Bacteroidota bacterium | reverse complement strand
ATGGTTATAAGAATCATATAAAGATATGCCGGAAGAGCAAATTGATCAGTCGCTACAAAGTAACCGATGCAAGCGTTGACGATTCACAAGCAGTTGAGGATTTATTAGATAAAAGCGATAGTCACCATGATTTCTATAAAGACAGTACAAAGAATCGGGCATCATACTTCCGTCCATCATACCGCTTTGATGCCATCCGGGATTTATATTCATCCAGTTTGTTGAATCGAAAGGGTCATTAAATTTTTGCGCTTGCATCATGTTGCAGTGGATCCAACCTTCGCCGAGATGATTTCCGAATTGGGTTGAGTCCATCCACGTATTTCCGTTTAATTGATAAACAATAACCATTTTCATAAAACCGGTTGATAGCATTCCGCCTTTAATTGAAATTGTTTGTCCGTTTGTTGGAAACGAAGCGTTTGTATTTGGTTGATACCACGGCGGTCCGAAATTCAAAAAATAACCCGGCGCGCCATCGCTATTAACATCGAGATAATAATGATAATACATAAAAGTAGTATCAATCATTAGCGTGCCGGTTAAAGAAACAGAGCGAAGCGAATCATGGTCGAAGCCGAAAGAATAATTCATCATGTTGTTATTCATTCCCCCCATCATAGAGTGTGTCCCCATATTATTCCAAAACGAATCGAAGCCTGAACGCCAAAAGTTACCGTTGACAGAGTCGACGACAATCATAGGAATAGAGAACATGCCATTATAAAGTCCGCCGGAAATAGTTACATTATTTCCAACTTTCGGTCTTAATGTAGAAGCAGAATCCGGTTTATACCAAACCGGACCGAGGTTCAACATATAATCGGGAGAGTTATCGCTGTTTATATCGAGGTAATACATTCATTACCTCTGTGCATCCAGCTCTGGCTAAAGCCAAAGGGTGGAGCTAATAAAACTATTGTAAACAAGAATTTGAATTTCATACTAATATACTTTAAATGATTTGATAAATTTCTAACTGTATTTATTTCTAAAGAAAAAAAATTAAAATCTAAATATTCTCAAATGAGAAGGACTGTAGAGCGAATCACTTTTAAACCTGTGTTATGTTCAATTGAGGATTTGAAATTTAGTAAATTTAAATTCTTTAATTGCGTATTTGCAGGGGGAGAAATGGCAGTATAGTTTAAATAATAATCCGGCAGCTTTATGTTTCCGGGAACCGACAAAGGTCTGTCAGTCATATCTTTTGATACCTGACAGCCGCAGCCTTTTGGATTGTTGGTTTTATTTTCTTTATAGTGTGTACAACAGCTAAAGTTGTCATCGCTGCAATTTTAACGGCATGCATCCCGTTTTGTGCTAACATTATCTTTAGCTTGTTTAACATACATACGGGGACGAAATATATTCTTTCCCCCTGCATACTGAAAAGAGTAAATGACAGAGTAAGCGATAATATCACTACTTTTTGAAATAAACTATTTTGATTTTTAAGAATTATTTAAGTTTATAACATTAGTTGCTAATTTGAAAGCACTTTTGATGCCAGAATAAAAATGGTGCTGCAGTCTTTGCGATAACTTAAGAAATGATTGATTATTGATTGCGGATAAATATTACTAATCTGGTATTAGAATAATTTTCCTTCTTCTGAAAAATTGCTCGGCAGTTTTCCCTGTAATTATTTTTTAGAGGTTATTTCTGTTCTATAATATTTTTCAAGTCAGTTTCGCATTCATCATCAGAGCAGCAGGCTAAGCTGCCGGTCTTTGATTTGTCTAAAGATTCTTTTCCTTCTTTAAAAGCATAATACGCTATTCCCAGCGAACCCAAGATATCAATAAACCCGATTCCAAATAATTCATAAAGCAAACTTGCGCCGAGGAGAATAAATGATAAATAGAAACAAGTTTTGGTACAGTTTGCATCGGCTATAATTGCATCGGAATTTAATTTTTTTCCTACTTTCAATTTGGAATTCATTAACCAATACATTGTAAGAATTGATATTAATGAAATAATAATTCCGGCAAAAGTAGTATGCGGCTTGGCGCCTTCTATTAAATTGATTACCGATGCAGCAATTAATCCTAAAGTTAATAAATAAAAACTATAGCCGGTTATTCTAAGCGCGGTCTTTTCAAATTTATCTTGCGTAATTACCTTGGAATATTTCATCCTTAATACCATGTGAAGAATCCCAATGCCGGAAATAACTTCAACAAAGCTGTCAATGCCAAATCCTAACAATGCCAAGGTTTCATCTTTGGCACCGAAGAATACTGAAACAATGCCTTCGGCAAGATTATAGAGAATGGTAAAGATGCTTAAAAGCAATGCCCACTTTAGTAATTTATTATTGTCATTATTCATTTAAATGCTCTCTTAATTGATCGATTAAATTTTTAATATGGTTGTCATCAATACTGTAATAAGCCATCTTGCCGTCTTTACGGAACTTTATAAGCTTTTCACTTTTCAACAATCTTAATTGATGAGAAACAGCCGAAACTGTGGAATTTATTACCGCAGCTAAATCGCAAACGCACAGTTCATTTTCAATTAGAGCTAAAATAATCTTGAGTCTTGTTGGGTCGCCTAACAACTTAAATATGCCGGCAATTTGGGATGTTTCATCGCTATGGGGTAATTTAGCTTTAGTCTTTTTTACTTTTACTCTATCTATAATTTGGACTTCACAAACCGGTGCAAGCTTATTCATAATATAATTCATTTGAATGATTGTTCAAATATACAATATTAAAAATATTTGATCAATATTTTATTTGAGAGTGAATTTAATGCAGAAGGCGAAGCCATGCAAAATAACTAAAGAAGCACACAAGCCATTTCCCTTCTCAAAATCACAATAAAAACAAATTTCTTTGTTCAAAGCGACAAATTCATTACGTTAACAACTGAAGATGAATAACAATTTCTCGAAATATCTAATCCTGGTAATGATTGCTCTCTTTTTCGCATCAACAAATGAATTGTGCGCAAAAGAAGCGGAGCAAAATTACAATACGGAAAGTCATTCCTTGCTTGAAACTATCAATTATTCTTTAAGTATTTCATTCGATAACATTCAAAAGGATTGGACTAAAACTTTTCATGCTTTTTCTTTTGTCGATTATCCCGGAACATGCAGCAGCTTCTTAGATTTTCTTTCCTGGCATCACTCAAAAAACATTTCACCGACAATTAGCAAACATAGATATTTAGACAACTCAATTCTCCGCATTTAGAAATTCTTTATGTTATTGACTAATATTGCCGATCCTTTGGATTCTAACAAGACAGAATCTGAGAAAAATTTATTAGATTCTCTGTGGCTCTCTGTGAAATCTTTGTGTACTCTGTGAAACTGTTTTTTGTTACACAGAGAACCACCGAGTAGCACAAAGAACCACTGAGAAATTGCAAATATCAGAAAGAGTTTCAAATGAGTATCAATAAAAAATCCAAAATAGTTTTTTACGTCCCAATTTTTATAGCTCTATTTGCTGCCGGCTGGTACTTAATACAAAGCAGAAGTGATAGACCGGATAAAATCGCTGCAAAAGATTCTACCGAAACATCCTCACGCATTCATGTAGTAGATGGAATTATAACTATTGAATTAAGTAAGGAAGAACAGGAAAATTCGGGCATAACGACCATCAAATTAAATCAAGCAAAACATCAAGCTCAATTAACTGCGTATGGTACAGTGGTTTCAATTCAGGATCTGTCAAAGGATGTTCAAGGATATGAAGCTGATAAAGTGCAGTTGGCAAAGTCGCAAGAGAATCTTTTAATCTCTCAGAAAAATTTTGAGCGTACAAAAAGTCTTTATGAAAAGAAGCTTACAAGTGAATAGGATTTCCAAACAGCTCAAGCTTCGTTCTTATCCGATCAGGCTGATGTAAATTCGGCACAGTCAAATTTAATCAATCTTAAAAGTTTAATCATAGAACAATGGGGAAATGAAATTTCGAAATGGATTTTTACGGGCTCT
>JAJYIL010000379.1 GCA_021790055.1 Bacteroidota bacterium | reverse complement strand
AGACTGGAACCGGTAAAGATCTTGTCGCAAGAAAAATTCACGAGCTTTCGCCAAGAAGATTAAATCCTTTTATTGCTGTTAACCTTGCTTCCATTTCTAACTCTCTTTTTGAAAGTGAACTTTTTGGACATGAAAGAGGTTCATTCACCGGGGCTGTTGCTGAGAAGAGAGGCTTCTTTGAGGAAGCTAACGGAGGTACAATTTTTCTTGATGAAATCGGTGAGCTTCCGAAAGAGCTGCAAGGTAAGCTGCTTAGAACAATCCAGTACAATGAAATTCATAGAATAGGCAGTGCAAAGCCAATTAAGTTAGACATCAGAATTATTGCCGCTACAAACCGCAATTTGATTGATGCGGTAAACAATAAAGAATTTAGAGCTGACTTGTATTACAGATTGAACCGCGGTCTGATTCAACTTCCCCCGCTGCGAGACAGGAGTGATGATATAGTTTTACTTGCTGAACATTTTCTGAAGATAAGTAACATTACTTACAACAAAAATGTTTCCGGATTCTCACACGAAGTATTAAAGATTTTAAATAGTTATAAATTTCCGGGCAACGTAAGAGAGCTTGAAAATATAATTTTTAATGCGGTAGCAAAAACAAAAGACAGCAATATAGTTTCAGAAATTAATCTTCAAACAAAATCTCTTAAATTGAAAAGCGATAACTTACAATTGCTGTCGATTGAAGATGCAATTGAGGAGCACATAAAATCGGTTCTTAATTATGTCGGAGGTAACGTTCAAAAGGCTGCTTCAATATTGGGAGTTAGTGAAAGGACTCTCCAGCGCAGAATCCAAAAAATCAGGGCAAAAGGATAATCAACAATTACCGTCAACTTTGACGTCAATTTTGTCGCTTCAAAAGTTATTGACGTTAAAACCTTTCTTAAAATTTCTTATTTCAAATAAAACACACCTATCAGAATTTTTATTTAAGGGTATAATAATTGCTCACAATCATATTAGAATAATAGTGTAAAATTATTAATAAATGCTATGAGTAATGTCCAATCAATGCTGACTATGGCCGGGATGGTAATCCTGGCTTTGATTTCGCTCAGGTTTAATTCTACGGTTCTGAATACATCTGAATCTCAAACAGAAAACAAAGTATATCTTACTGCATTTTCTATTGCAGATAATCTTATAGAAGAAATTAAAGGAAAGAGTTTTGATCAAACTACAATTCAATTTCCTACAACAAATCCCGCAAGCCTTACGCCGCCGTCATCTTTAGGACCAGATTCCGGCGAAGTCTATCCGAATTATAATGACGTGGATGATTACAATGGATTCCAGGAAACCATCACCGCGCCATATTTCGAAACTTATTATGTAAGTTGTTCGGTTGAGTATGTTAATAGCAATGACCCGGATGTTGCGAGCAGTACACAGACTTTTTATAAGAAGGTTACTGTAACTGTTTCCAGTCCCTTTATAAACCACGATGTTTCAATCGCTTCAATTTTCACACTCAAATGAATACGATGCTGGATATAATTGGCGCTACAATTATCGGAGGCTTAATTTTCCTTTTGATTACTAATTTAAATATTTATTCTTCGAAGACAAAGTTTTCATCGGACACCGAATTGACCTTACAGCAAAATGCTAAAACCTTAGCGAACATGATTGAAAGTGACATAAGAAAGGTCGGATATAATTGCAGCGGGAATCCAATAACTTATGCCGGACCTACAAAATTTTCTTTTTATTCGGATATTGATTCGAACGGAACCGTAGACAGCTTGACCTTAACGGAAAGTGATTCTACCCTTCTTTACGAAACTCAAAATCCGAACGATAAGATTTATTACAGAATAGTTGACGGAGACACATTAAAAGCCGCTTCGCTAGGCTTAACGAAATTAAAATTCACATACAAAAATGCACTGGGATATATTACAACTGCATTGGACAGCATTAAATATATCGAAGCTGAAGTCTGGCTGGAATCTACCTCGAAAATTGATACAAGCTACGCGAAGACGTACTGGGAAGTAACTGTTAATCCAAGGAATTTATGATATGGGAAAAGGAATCTTAATAGTTATCGCAGGGATATCTCTTATAATAACCTTGTTGATTCTTAGTTTAGATGCAAACAATGAAAGCGGGATGAAAACGACAGCAGCATATTTCGATGAGATGCAGGCAAGATTAATTTCAAACTCAGGCATTGAAATATATCTTGAAAAATTAAGAAGAGATAAATCTCTTACCGGTACGTTCCCTGATAATAATTTAATGAACGGTGACTATGACGTTACTATTTGGGGACCCGATACGGCGCTGGAAATTAAATCCATCGGCAATTTCAATGATGTTTCGCATACAAGCCTAATTAAAGCAAGAAGAGAAGCCGTAATACTTCCGCCGATTACATCTTCAATTTATATTGGGACAAATAACCTTAACCTTCATTTATCAGGCGATATGACTATTGACGGTAACGACTACAACATTGATGGGTCTGCCGGTCCTAATCCCCCACTTCCGGGTATTGGAGTTTCAAATGCGACGGACAGCGCCTTTGTAATTGACTCACTTAAGCCGAAAATAACAAACGACATTAAAGGCGCCGGAGGCGTACCAAGTGTTTACACTACACCGGACACTACTAATTGGGACGAAATAACTCAGAATTTTATCTTCGCGGCGGATACTACGGTTACTTCCGGAACATTTTCACAAGGGACATTTGGAACTATGACCAATCCGGAAATAACATACGTGAACGGAGACGTAACTTTAAGCGGCAACGCCACCGGCAGCGGGGTTATGATAGTTAACGGCGACCTTAATATGAGCGGCAATTTTACTTTCTATGGAATTCTTATTGTTTACGGCAAATCACAAATTACTACAAAGGTAACCGGAGGTGCAGGTATTTATGGTTCCGCCATTATAGTAGGCGACGGCATAAATATGATGGCATCAGGCCATGCAGGATTTTATTACAGCAGTCAAGCCATCAATAATGCAAAGACAAACTTGAAGTCTTCAAGATTTCACATCCTAAGTTGGTGGGAGTAGTTTATAAGTACATGTTTGGGAACACAATGACAGGACAAAAGAAACTGGTATTTGATGACAAAAGTTATTACACATTCACTTCGGGCAACCATGATTGGAACATAAATGTTTCGTCAATTAAAATTAAAGAGTATGGAAAATCATCTTTTACTAAAGTGTTTTTCATAATCCTATCGGTAACGGTAGTGGCGTCTCTATTTTCCGTACTTGAAAAAATTATAAAATAGATTTTAAATCTCGAAAGATTCGTTTCTGATTAAAAGGAGAATTGCAGAATGTGGAACAATCAAGAATTTTTCTTTTTCGAATTCAATTTCGTATGCTTCCTTACGTAAAAAAATAGCTACGTCACCCTCTTTAGCCTGCAGCGGAATATATTTTGGCTCTTTGGATTCTTTCCAAGGTTCTTCATCAGCCGGCGAAGCGAGCGGATAGCCAGGTCCGGATTTAATTACATAACCGCTTTGTATTTTTTCCTTTTCCGAAACACCCGGCGGAAGATAAAGTCCGCTTGCTGTTCTAGAAGTATCTTCTTCCGGTCTTATTAAAACGCGATCGCCGACGACAATAAATTTTTGTAAATTTTTCAAACTGATTTCCATAATGTGCGGCTTATTTTGCTAACCTAATTTATTCATTAATTTAAAACATCGTAACAAATATAAAAAAGTTACACATCAGGTTGAAGCTAAGAATCTTACCCCAAGTTTTTCTATCCGCGTGTAATTTTAATTAAACCGGGTAGAATCCCAGCATGAAGGCTTAGCAAGTATTTTGCCGCAATCCGGTAAGAATCGTTCATGAGCATTTTCTGGATAATTGAGGAGACAAGAATTCTCCTCCGAAATAATGAATTCCATTTAGCAGTATAAAGTTCCTCAGCCTTATTTCTTGTTATTTTACCGCGATGCAAATCAGCAGCAA
>JAJYIL010000378.1 GCA_021790055.1 Bacteroidota bacterium | reverse complement strand
TCTTCCTGAAGTAATTGAATCTCATCATTGTTTAACTTTTCCGTAGGACCGCTATGGTCGTTTTCATTCTTACCCCTTGGCAGTGGAATAATATATTTTATATAAGGCTCGGAAAAGTTTGAAATCAGATTACTTATTCTTCCTGGTATGCCCTTGCCAGAATACTTTAAATTCAGTATCTCGGTAAACTTCAGGGCAACAAAATCTTTCCCTACGCCTTCATTACCTATGAATAAAAATGAATGCGGAATCTTATTCGAGTCGATTATATTCTCAAGAGTTTGTTTTGCATACTCCTGACCGTATATCCCGTTCCAGGCTTTTTTCATAAATCAAAAAGGCGCCGAAGCGCCTCTATTTAATAGTCATCTTCGTTATAAAAGAAATCCTCATCGGACGGATAGTCCGGCCAGATATCTTCAATAGATTCGTACGGTTCGTCCGAGTCTTCTAGTTCAATTAAATTTTCAACGACTTCATACGGAGCCCCAATTCTCTCAGCATAATCAATCAACTCTTCCTTTGTTGCTGGCCACGGAGCGTCATCCAAATATGAAGCCAGTTCAACGGTCCAAATCATATTTCAATCTCCCTTACTTATTAGTTCTATTAGTTAATTCAAAGAATCCTAAGTTACCAAAGAAAAAACCTTGCGGATCTAATGCAACACCATCATGATGAACCTCGTAATGCAAGTGTGGACCGGTTGATAATCCAGTATCTCCGCTCAACGCAATTTCCTGACCTCTGTTAACCTTCTGACCTTCCCTTACAAGTGTTTTAGATAAATGAGCATAAATAGAAGTGTAGCCGAATCCATGATTTACCTCCACAGTTTCTCCAAAGCCTTCTTTCACTCCAACGAAATCAACAACTCCGTCGCCGGTAACGTAAACAGGCGTACCACTATCGGTTACAAAATCAATTCCCTCATGCATTCTCATAATATGCAAAATAGGATGCATCCTCATTCCGAAACCATCACCAATGGTACCGCTGCATGGTTCTATTGCCGGTATATCTTCGTATAGCTTTTTATTCTCCTTAAATTTTTTAGAAATCTCAATGTACTGATTCTTTTCAAAACCCACTTTTCTAGAAATCTCATCGACATAATTTAGAGCTGATTTTAATTTTTCCTCATCCGGAGTAGTTAAAAAATCTATCGAGTTATTAAATGAACCGCCGCCGATTCCCAACTGGCTTACATCTCCTGAAACAGGTTGCAAATTAACAGCTAATCTTAAAACATTGTTTGATTTAGCCAGGTTGTTAAGCTCTTCATTTAAACCTTTATACTGCGAAATCATCTTGTCTAAACTAGATCTTAATTCCTTATTTTCTGCTTTTAGTTTATTGTAAGATCGTGAAGAATTAACAATAGAATTAATCACAAAGAACGATCCAAAAATTACGGAACTAATTACTAAAACTGAGGCAGCAAAATAAATTACCAGCTTGCTTTTGTAATTTTTTATTTCAACAAACTGTAATTTCGGCTTGGAAAAGTAGTATAATTTTTTCATAATCAGTGGGCGGAATCTAAGTAATTAAGTTTTATTTGTCAATAGGATTTTGTATTAATCTTCATTCAAAATCATGCTCAAAATAGTCTACTCCTCTAATGCTGTTTTTCTCTTTTTCTTTACCGGTCAATCTTTTGTTCAGCTTTTGCTGGAAATGGCTTGCGGCATCATAACCGTAATGCTTTAAAAGATAATTCAAACAAATTACTTCCGAAATAACCGTGATATTTTTACCAGGTAAAATCGGAAGCTTTATATAAGGAATTTCAACATCGGAAATTGTTTGATAATTCCCGTCAAGCCCAGTTCGAGTGTAATCCGTCTTGTCATCCCATACTTCCAATTCAACAATAATTTCAAGACGCTTCTGATACCTTATGGCTCTTATACCAAACATTTTTTCAACATCTATCAATCCCAAACCTCGGATTTCCATATAATGCTTTACAAGATTCGTCCCGGAACCGATTAAGATGCCTTCGCCTTTTTTTGTAAGAATAATTATATCGTCTGCAACCAAACGGTGACCACGCTCGATTAAATCAAGTGCCACTTCGCTCTTACCTATCCCGGATTTGCCAACGAAAAGCATCCCGACTCCGTATACATCAACAAAAGAGCCGTGGACAGAAATTCTCGGCGCAAATTGGTCATCAAGAAAATCGCCGACAAGATAAATTAATTTCGTTGTTGCAAATTCGGAGCTGAATAACGGGATATGATGCTTATTTGCAAGCTCAATCAATAAGGTGAAAGGACTATTGTTATCGGTTAGTATAATGCAAGGTATGTTAAACGAGAAAAGCCTATCAAGAGTTTCTCTTTGCGTTTCTTCATTTAACTGAGCCATGTATTTCATTTCTGTATTGCCGAAAACCTGAACGCGCGAGTAAGTAAATAAATCAACAAATCCGGCTAACGCAAGCCCCGGGCGATAAAGGTTTTGGTCGTAAATTCTTTTTTCGAAGCCGGACTTGTCCGAATGCAGTTTTAGCCTGAACTTATCTTTGATGGAATTGTATAGGAATTCCACCGTGATATATTCTTTTCTTGAAATTGATTTTTGGTCAATTCTCATTACTTGACTCTTGCAGAGGTCTTTTTTGATTTTAGCTTTTTAAGCTGAGTTGTAAGTTTTTCTACCGATGAACTAACCGACTTCTTAAAATCGTCGCTGGATTCCGCTGCTGTTAAAGTCTGTCCAGGCACTTTTAGAATTATTTCTGCGTTCTTAATGCTGATATTTGAGTTCACGTAGCTTAATATTACGTCGACATCAAGAATATCGTCATTGAACTTTTGCAGCGAATCTACCTCTGCATTGATAAATTCCTTCAATGTATCATGCGCTTTAAATTTTCTCGCTGTTATTGTTATATTCATAGTTACCTCCCTTAATCAAGATTTTGGATGTGCTTTTTTATATGTTGATTTAAGTCGCTCAATGCTTACATGAGTATAAATTTGAGTTGTTGATAGATTTTCGTGTCCTAAAATTTCTTTTACCGCGCGCAAATCAGCTCCCTTGTCTAACATATGGGTCGCTGCACTGTGCCTCAAAATATGCGGACTTTTTTTCTTAATGTCTGTTACCTTCGACAAGTACTTGAAAACAATTCTGTGTACAAACCGGCTGTATATCCTCTTTCCTTCTTTATCTGTCAACAAAGCTGAATTTACATTCATCTTAGGCTTTCCGTTCAAGTATTCAGTAATAACCGGCACAGATTTACTTCCAACCGGAATTATTCTCATCTTATTCCCCTTTCCTTTAATACGGATAATTTTTTCATTCAAATCTAAGTCAATAAAATTTAAACTGCAAAGTTCGGATACTCGCAATGCACACCCGTAAAGTAATTCAAAAATTACTTTTACCAAAGCCGGATCTTTGTCTTCTTCAGCTAATTGATAGATTTTTAGGATCAATTCTGTAGATACAATTTCCGGCAGCTTCCTTTGCGATTTGGGATTTGAGATAATGGCAGCAGGATTAGATTGTATATAATTTCTTTGATAAGAAAATTTGAACATTCCCCGCAGTGCCGATAACTTTCTTGAGATAGATTTCTTATCAAGCTCTCTCTCGTTTAAGCTCATTAAAAAAGATTTTATAAACTTTTCAGATATTTCGCCGATCACCAGCTTTGATTTACCTTTACAGAATTTTATAAAGTCATTCATGTCTTCAGAATAAGACTTAATAGTAAGAAGCGAGTATCGCCTCACATACCTCAATTCTTCCAGATATTCTTCAGCCACCCGGTCGATGTTCATTTATCTTCTTCTATTTGTTCGATTTCTTCAACTAAAGATTCTTCTCCGCACTTCGGACACTTCAGGTAATTTCCCTTCTTAACTGAATATCTTTGTTCCAAGTAATCCGAATCGCCGTTAATGCAAGCCTGAGGAAAGGGCTTGTACCAGCCTACAAAGTCGCAATAG
>JAJYIL010000377.1 GCA_021790055.1 Bacteroidota bacterium | reverse complement strand
TTTTTATTTAAAATATTTGGAGGAGAAATGAGTACCGAAAGAGAACAGAAATTAAAAATAATTGAAGACGCCATATCAAGTATAGAGAAGACGTACGGTAAGGGCTCAATAATGAAGCTGGGCAACGGTGTTATTGCCGATGTCGAGTCGATTCCAACCGGCGCTCTTTCGTTGGATTATGCGCTCGGTATAGGCGGCGTACCGAGAGGTAGAGTTATTGAAATCTTTGGTCCAGAATCGAGCGGTAAAACAACTTTATGCTTGCACATAATCGCCGAGGCGCAGAAAACAGGCGGACTTGCCGCCTTTATTGACGCCGAGCATGCACTCGATGTAAATTATGCCAAGAGACTTGGTGTCGATACTTCAAATCTTCTTCTGTCCCAGCCCGACTTCGGCGAACAAGCTTTGGAAATTACAGATACATTAGTAAGAAGCAACGCACTTGATATTATTGTCATCGATTCAGTTGCGGCTCTCGTTCCGCGTTCAGAAATTGAAGGAGAGATGGGTGATGCAACTATGGCGGTTCAGGCAAGATTAATGTCTCAGGCTTTACGAAAACTTACAGGCGCAATTTCAAAATCTAAAACTTCTGTAATCTTTATTAACCAGTTGAGAAGTAAGATTGGAGTCATGTTCGGAAATCCTGAAACAACCACAGGCGGCAATGCTCTGAAGTTTTACGCCTCGGTAAGATTAGACATCCGAAGAGTTGCAGCTATCAAAGACGGCAACGATGTTATAGGCAACCGAACAAGAGTTAAAATTGTAAAAAGCAAAGTTGCACCTCCATTTAAAGAAGTTGAGTTCGATATTCTTTATAATGAAGGCATAAGTAAAACCGGCGATCTGCTTGACCTGGCAACAAACATGGGAATAGTTAAGAAAAGCGGTGCCTGGTTTACCTATGATGAGGAAAGATTTCAGGGCAGGGACCAGTTTAGACAAAAGCTTGTTGAGCTGCCGGTTTTATTTGAAAAGCTTGAAAAAGAAGTTAAGACTAAATTGGGAATGAATAAGCAGGGCAATACCGCGAAGGAAGAAAAAGCTGAAGAAAAGGCTCCGGCGCCCGCGGCAAAGAAATCGGCAAAGTAGTTGCTTGAAATTGTAAGATGAAAATTGAGAAGATTGTTAAGAAGGACGAAAAGAACGTAATTATATTCTTTGGCAACGAAGAGAAGCTGATACTATCATACGAAATATTTCTGAAAGGCGGCTTAAGGAAAAACGATGAGGTTTCTGAGAGCCGTTTTTCTTTTTTAATCGAACAGAATCAAATTCATTTTCTTAAGCAGAAGGCATTGCACCTACTCAGTAGAAGGCTCCATTCATCCTACGAGCTTAAGCTTAAGCTGAAACAAAAAGGTTATAAAGCTGAATTTATTGAGCAAGTAATTAATGAGCTGAATTCCAAAGGCTTGCTTAATGACTACGAGTTTGCTTCTTCTTTTTCCGAAGAGAATATCAGGAATAAGTCCTGGGGAAAGAAGAAAGTTGAATCGGAGCTTTTTAAAAGAGGGATTGATAGGGAAATAATCTCGAGAATAGTCGAAGAGAAATTTCCAAACGGGAATGAACTTGACGGCGCTTTGGAGCTTGCTAAAAAGAAAATGAGGCTTATCCAGGTAAAAAAAATTGAACCTGAGAAGCTTAATGCAAAACTCTACACTTTTCTTATTTCTAAAGGATATGATTATGAAACATGTAAAAGAGCAGTCGAGATTTTAACAGGTGAATAGTTTTAGCTTCTAAGTTTTGATTCTAACGAAAGTATCATCTCTGAAATTTGATTTGTTTGAATGCTTGCAGCGGCTTCTTTCAAAGGGAACCATTTCCGTTGTCGTCTTGCCTTATCGTTGTAGTCATCCAATTGATCAATAACCTCCATTGCAAAAACCTTTACATGGCAAACGCCAATTGATTTCTTGTTTTCAAAATGCCCCAGCTCGATGGTTTCGTTTGTGCCTATTATACCGGCTTCTTCTATGGCTTCCTTCTTAGCGGACTCAAACGGCGAAAGATTAAATTCGATGTAACCCTTTGGAATTACCCACTTCTTTTTCTTTATCGAAGTTATAAGTAAAACTTCAAGTCCGCTTTTAGTTTTGCGGTATGGTATTACTCCCGACTGATTAAAATTAAATTCTAACTTCAAACCGTATCCTGCTACTTGTTCTCCAGACGAGTGCACTGGCTAATTGATCTGTTTAGCGAAATTACTTTTATTTTTACTCTGAAATACTTTTTGTTCTATAGTAAAAAATAATTAAATAAAATATAAAATCCTTTAGCTTATTCTTCTTTCTTTTAATTATTTTTGAATGAAAAATTTTATTAAGAATGACTATCCTAGAAAACATATCGCTGAAGAATCTCAACACGTTCGGACTTGAAGCAAAAGCAAGGTACTTTGTTGAAACTATAAGTGAAGAAGAATTAAAAGAGGCAATTTCTTATGATCTATTTAAGCATGCCTCAAAGTTGGTTCTCGGCGGCGGAAGTAACATCCTTTTAACTGCCGATTTCGACGGACTTGTAATTAAGATTTCCATCCCTGGAATTAAAATTATTGAAGAAGATAAGGATGCAGTTTTCATTGAAGCCGGTGCCGGAGTTGTATGGAATTATTTGGTTCACTTTTGTGTGGAGAGAAATTTCGGAGGTATTGAAAATCTTTCGCTTATCCCAGGAACAGTGGGTGCGGCGCCAATTCAAAATATCGGAGCTTACGGTCAGGAACTTAAGGATGTGCTCTATTTACTAAAGGGAATTTCAATTAGCGAAGTTAAAGAAAAGACTTTTCAAAATGATGAATGTAAGTTCGACTACCGCGATAGCATCTTTAAGAATGAATTGAAAGGCAAGTTTATCGTCACTTCAATTATTCTTAGATTAAGCAGGAATCCAAAGTTAAATTTAAGCTATGGCTCGGTAAAGGATGAGATCGAAAAATTAAACTTAAAGCAAATCACTGTCAGAGATGTAAGCAATGTTATTTCTAATATTAGGAGACGCAAATTACCTGATCCGGCAGTGACCGGGAATGCCGGCAGCTACTTCAGAAATCCGGAAGTTGACGAAATAAAGTTCTTAAAAATTAAAGAAGATTTTCCTGACGTTATTGCGCATAAACAGGTAAACGGCAATTATAAAATTGCAGCCGGATGGATGATTGAGAAATGCGGGTGGAAAGGAAAGAGAATCGGAAATACCGGCTCACATGCAAAGCAATCTCTTGTGATTGTAAATTATGGCGGAGCTGAAGGTAAAGAAATTCTTATGCTTGCCGGGAAAATAAAAAATTCCGTCAAGCAGAAATTTGATATTGTACTTACCGAAGAAGTAAATATTTACTAGCTACCAAATGCTAAGTCCTTGTATGAACGCATGAACGTATGCCCAGGTTATGCATCCATATCGGAAGTAGATTAGTTTCAGAAAGGTGATTTAGAATAATCAAGTGGAAAATTTGCATTAAGATGTATTGATTTAATTTACATGGATTGATAAGTTGAAAACACAATTCAACAGTACTTCGAGTGAATTGCCAAAAGCATTTTAAGCCTGCATGGGGATAGGCAAACTTGAAAGGAAGGAAAAATGTTGACACAAACAAAAGACAGTGAAACTTTATCTGCTTATGAAAAAGCAGCTAAGAAAGGAATTGACCCTCGTTGTATTCCACAAAAGCTAACCGGGTTTGTCCCGGAAGATGATAAGATTGTTTATCCCGGCTATCCTGCTTCAGACCATAAAATTTGGAAGTTTCTTTATGAAAGACAGATGAATTTCCTTCCCGGCAGAGTCTGTGAAGAATATCTTCAAGGTGTTGAAAAGTTAAAGTTCACGCCGGATAAAATTCCTGCATTAAAAGATTTGAGCGCGGTTTTTAAGAAAGCTACCGGTTGGTCGATTGCTAGAGTTCCGGGCTTAATAGATGTTGACGATTTCTTCGCTCTTCTTAAAAGAAAAGTTTTTCCCTCTACCGATTACATT
>JAJYIL010000376.1 GCA_021790055.1 Bacteroidota bacterium | reverse complement strand
AACAGCTTCACGAAGCTTTGCCTGCAAGCATTGCCTGTGTGCAGAATGCTTACAGCGTTCTCGATCGCTCGGCTGAGCCGCTTCTTAACTTATGTAAAAAAAATGATATTGCCTGGGTGCCGTACTTCCCGCTCGGCTCGGCATTCCCGGGCATAGCGAAGGTAAGCGAAGCATCTGAAGTAATCAATATTTCATCGAAGCTGGATGCAACACCGGCTCAAGTTGGCTTAGCTTGGCTGCTTGCTTACGCTCCGAATATACTGCTGATACCCGGTACTTCGAGCCTTGAACATCTTGCTGAAAATGTTGCCGCTGCTGATGTACTTCTCGATCAGGAATCGATAGATATCTTGAACGGATTGGTTAACAGTACCAAGTAAGGTATAAGTTCCTATATCGATGTGTAAATTTTAAAATAAAAAATTTGAAGTAATAATAAGAATTATGAAAACAGTATTAATAACCGGAGCTAACAAAGGTATCGGTTTTGAAACCGCAAAGCAGATGGCGCAATTGGGTTATTTTGTTTATATAGGCAGCAGGGTTAAAACAAGAGGACTTGACGCTGTAAAAAAGTTGAATGAACAAGGTCTCTCAAATGTCGAATTGATTGAAATCGATGTTACGAATTTCGATTCTATAAAAAGAGCAAGGCATGAATTGGAAAACAGAATTGAAGCTTTGGATGTATTAATTAATAATGCTGGGATTAGCGGGGGACCATCTCAAAATATATCCACAGTAAATATTGAAAATTTACGGGAAGTGTTTGAGACTAATTTTTTCGGTGCTGTTCAAACAACCCAGCAATTTATTGATCTTTTAAACAAATCAAATGAGCCAAGAATAGTAAACGTTTCAAGCGGATTAGGATCCTTAACTCTTCATAATAGCACACAAAATCCAAATTATAAAATTTATGATGCTTACAGTTGTTCCAAAACCGCACTTAATGCTTTTACCGTAATGCTGGCTAATGAATTCAGAGGTACAAATTTTAAAATAAACAGTGTATCGCCGGGTTATACTGCAACCGACCTGAACCAATACAAAGGAACGCAAACAGTAGAGCAAGGTGCAAAGCCAATTATAAAATATGCAACTTTAGGCAATGATGGAGCAACAGGAAAATTTTTCTATGAAGAAGAGGAAATACAATGGTAATCACAAGAATTATCATTGCGCAGAATACTAAGAGACATTTGCTAATTCACTTTTTGCCATGCGGCAAATGATTCCATTTTTATTCAATGTACTTTAGCAGCGTTAATTAAATTACCAACAAAGAAACAATAAAAATGAAAAAAAGAATATTAGGAAACAGCGGATTAGAAATATCTTCATTGGGTTTTGGTTGTATGGGATTAAGTTTTCCTAATGCACCTGCAAAAGACGAAATTATAAAATTATTGTGTTCAGCTTTTGAACACGGAATTACTTTTTTTGATACTGCGCAAGCTTACGGAGACAATGAAGAATTATTGGGTGAGGCACTTGCTTCACTTCGCAAGGAAGTAGTCATTGCTACCAAATTTGGTTTCAAGGAAGGCAAGGCGATGTTAGGAATGGACAGCCGTCCTGAAAATATAAGAGCCGCTGCTGAAGCATCTTTAATGAGATTAAAAACCGATTACATTGATTTGTTTTATCAGCACAGAGTTGACCCAAATGTACCTATTGAAGATGTTGCAGGCACAGTAAAAGACCTGATACAAGAAGGTAAAGTAAAATATTTTGGCTTATCTGAAGCAGGTGTAGAAACTATCCGTAAGGCACACAAGGTTCAGCCTGTTGCGGCATTGCAAAGTGAGTATTCTATGTTTTACCGTGAACCCGAAAAAGAAATTATACCAATATTAGAAGAATTGGGTATTGGCTTTGTTCCGTTCAGCCCATTGGGCAAAGGATTTCTTACGGGAACTATAAATGCTGAAACAGAGTTTGATAAAATTGACGGCAGGAATATGTCGCCCCGGTTCAGCAAAGAAAACAGAGAAACCAACCAGGCATTAGTTGATTTAGTTGTTTCTATTGCAAAAGAGAACAATGCAACGCCTGCACAAATTGCATTGGCTTGGCTCTTAGCTCAAAAGCCATGGATTGTTCCAATACCCGGCACAACAAAATTACATCGCCTGGTAGAAAACATTGGCGGCGCTAACCTTTCATTGTCTGATGATGCTCTAAGAAGAATAAATGCAGCATTAGCAAAAATCAAAATTTCAGGCGACCGTTATCCTGCACAATTACAGGAAAAAATTGGTAAATAAATAAGCGAAATCACCGGATAAAATAATGAAAAACATACAGCCACATAGAATTAAAACAATAAGTGAGTTTCATAAGTTAAGAGGATTACCCAAGCCGGAGCATCCGTTAATTAGTGTGATAAAACTTGAACCCGCTAAACGTTTGCCCGACACCGAACCGGAAAGTCTGGTGTTTGACTTTTATTCAATTTCCCTGAAGAGAAATTGTAATGCCAAGTTCAGATACGGGCAGCAGCAATATGATTTTGATGAAGGCACAATGTTCTTTATGGCTCCCAACCAGGTTTTCGGAATTGAGCCTGGCAATGATGAGACTTATAAACGGTCTGGCTGGATGCTGCTCGTTCATCCGGATTTTCTTTGGCACACACCTTTAGCCAAAACTATAAAACAATATGAATACTTTGACTATTCGGTAAATGAAGCTTTGTTTCTTTCAGATAAAGAAGAAGCCACAATTATCGGCATTATGCAAAACATTGAGCAGGAATACCGTTCAAACATTGATAAATTCAGTCAGGATATAATAATTGCTCAATTGGAAGTATTACTCAATTATGCAGAACGGTTTTATCACCGCCAATTTATAACAAGAAAAATTACGAACCATAAAATCCTTATTCGTCTGGAAGATATTCTTACGGAGTATTTCAATGGTGATAATGTGGTAAAAAAGGGATTGCCTACCGTTCAATATATTGCCGCGGAATTAAACGTATCGCCCAATTATTTAAGCGGGCTGCTTAAAGTATTGACAGGCCAAAGCACACAGCAGCATATACACGATAAGCTGATTGAGAAAGCAAAAGAAAAATTATCTACCACGGATTTATCAGTCAGCGAAATTGCTTACGAACTTGGCTTTGAACATCCGCAGTCATTCAACAAATTATTTAAAAATAAAACCAATCTTTCTCCACTTGAATTCCGTCGCTCTTTTAATTAGTCTGCAATACCAATAGAGCCTTTTGGAATCCCATTTATTAGTGCATTTGTACATTCTTTTGGAAAACATACCGTGTTGTCATTTACTCCAATCGGCTCTTTTTTAAGTCCGGTATGTTGCGATATCGAAAATATTCTTTCATCTGCTTTTGATCTAAAAGCATTTTAAAATAATACGGAAAGTTCCGATAGCAGCTCTTCGAACCTTAAAATAATTGCAGCTTGCCCCGCCAGCGGCGGCGGTAAAAAAATTATCTTGTTGCGAAATGTCCGTAACAAAATCTGTTTGAGTTCGGTTCCTGCGGACGAGTTCCTTTTCTTTAGTGTAATGAAGCAAAATTTTAGTTTACCTGCCCAACAGGCAGGTAAATTATTTTTAGTCTTGCCTGCCCTGTATGCGAAGCAATCGGGGAACTATCGGTTCTTTTCTTTCAAGAGAAAAGAACAGTGGAACATTATTCTTTTGTTACTTTTCTTTCAAGTCGAAGATGCCGACTTGTCGGTGAGAAAAGTAAAAGTGAATTTAATGTAAAACATTTTTTTATTTTTCTATTAACAGAAAAGTAAAGCGAAAACTATTCCTTAAATTTACAGTGTATTCTTTCCTCTGCATCCCTTTCTTTGCCACTTAAAAAGTAAAACCCATAAAAAAATAATTTATTTCACAATAACAAAAACTCCTTTAGGCGTGTAATATTTATTCATCTTGATTTCAAATTTGTCCTATTTTTCTTTTTAAAATCATTTTCCTATCCGTCCCCTAAGGGGACAAATAATAATAGCCTTG
>JAJYIL010000007.1 GCA_021790055.1 Bacteroidota bacterium | reverse complement strand
TAGCTCAGTCTCTGTTTCGCTTTAAAAAATAAAACCTACTTGATTATATAAAGTATTGCACGATTATAAATATGTATTTTTAATGGTTCTTATTTCATTACGGTTTGCTTAAAACTTTTTCCTTAAAGGAGAATTATAGTTGAAACGAGTTCTTGATGTTAAAAAATCTTTGTGTTCTTATTACCTGGCGATATTTACCTTACCGTTTCTACAAAACTATGCAATAGCCTTACTTGTCTTAATGCCAGTGTTGACTCTATAGACATACCAAGATAATTCAATTCATCATCAATTAAATTTATTTGACAGCGGAATTAACTGCACTGCATTTTATCCATCCGGCAGTTGATTCCTAAAAATCGGCAAGTCCATTTATAATTAATAAAAATTCTAGTTCCCGTATTTATTTTAAATTTAAACTTCAGGTGATGATATGAAATCTATTTTCAAGTACATTTTGCCGGTCGTATTTTTATATACGTTTTTATCCATCAGCCCGATATTTGCGCAGGACGAACAAGAAGAGGAAGAGCAGCCGCAAAGTCAAGAAAAATACTTGAGGACCAGTTATATGAGAATTTATTAACGCTTGTATTGGAGTACAGGGATACATCCATCCCAGTTTTCAAAATAATCAATATAAAAGAATAAGTGAATTAGCAGACTACATAAGGAGTATGATTAAATCGAAGCCAGAGTTTAAAAGGCTGCTTCCAAGTCAAGGGGGATTACTATAGTCTAAATATTTCTTGAACCAATCATTGGTTAATTTGGTAAGTGTTTCAATGTGGTTATCAAAATTATGCCCGGCGCCGTTGATTATTTTTATCTTGCTTCCGGCAGGTAGAAACCGTATTCCATTTTGTGTCTTTGTAAGAAGCATTAATTCATCGGGTCCGGTATTTCCATGAATAATTAATACAGGGCATTTAACTTTCGATAAAACTTGTTTCTGATTCAACTCTTCCAGATCTGCAAGCATCTGTTTGTCGATAACGAGTGAATCTCTCAAAGGGTTTTTTACAGATAATGAAATTTGTCCCTTTTCCATCAACTCATTTATTTGCTCTTGAGAATAATGTGTCTTAACCTCCTGAATAATCGTATCCGTTAAAGCTCCGCTTAATACCATAGTAATTATTTCCGGTGAGTACGCCATCAAGCAAATCAACGCTCCGAGGCTGTGTCCATACAAAGCGATTTTTTTATAGCCGAGTGATTTTACATAATTAACCGCAGAGTGGAGATCCTCGATCTCTTTTGTTATGGAAAGCGAATCATCTTCACTCTCGCCGCACCCGCTGAAATCAAAAGCAAAACAACTAAAGCCAGATGAAGTAAGCTTGTTTGCCAGAGTTTGAGCCCTGCCTTCCATAGATTTGTCGGAAGAGTAACCGTGGCACATTACTATTACCTTTTCGCCTTTAGCATGGTAAAATATCCCGGCAAGAATTTTATTTCTTGAATTATTTAAAATGATTTTTTCCATTTGGTTAAAAATAAATCTTTAAGACTATCTTTAGACGAGTTAAATCATCATAAGAGAATGATTCAGATCATTTCTTTCGCTTTTTCTTTTTCAATTGTAACCGGAGTGGCTTCATTTTTCTTACTTGAGGATTTATTCTGGTATTTGTCGCTTAGTGTTAGAAAGCCATAGAAGCCGGCGGCTATTGCTGCGAGCCCGCTAACGGTTAAACTCCATCTTGGGGAAGCATATTCGCCGATCCATCCCACAATTGGTCCGCCTATAGGCGTAGAACCTAAGAAGGCGACTGACCATAAAGACATAACTCTACTTCTCATGTTTGGAGCGCTTTCAAGTTGAAGCATCGTTTCTCCGGTGGCTCCAAATCTAATAGAAAATACGCCTACAATTATCATTGCTAAAAGTGCAATGCGCAAGCTTGGTGAGATAGCCGCAAGAATAACGGAAACACCAAATGCAAACGTTGTGAAGACTAAGCTTGCCGTAGTCATTTTCTTTCTGCTCGCAGAAGCCAAGCCGCCGAGTACTGCGCCCAAGCCCAAAGCCGAATTCAACAAAGCGAACCCGTTTGCGTTTGAATGAAAAGTATATTTTGCAATAAGCGGAAGGTTTACTTGGAACTCATACGTTAGCGTACCGACAATTGCCATCATAATCAAAAAGTTACGCAGCAAAGGAGAACTGCCGACGTACTTTAGTCCTTCACGCAATTGTCCTTTGGCGCGCTTTACGGGCTCTACCGGGTAAAGTTCCTCAGAACGCATCATGAAAAGACAAACTAATACTGCTATAAAGGAAACTGCATTTATAAAGAAGCAGGGCGCTAAGCCGGCTGCCGCAATTACCGCGCCTGCAATTGCCGGTCCAATTATTCTGCTTAGATTAAATGTTGTGGAGAAGAGCGTTATTGCATTGCCTAATTGCTGGCTTCCTACCATTTCAAGTACAAATGTTCTGCGTGCAGGATTATCGACTGCATTTACCAGACCAAGCAGCGTAGCTAAAATATACAGCATCCAAAGCTGTATAGTGTGCGATGCAACTAATATTGCCAAAATAAGTGCAAGCACTGCAGCGCTTGATTGAGTAAAGTAGAGCAGCTTTCTTTTTGAAGTACGGTCTGCAATTACACCGCCCATAGCGCCAAAAATAAGTACAGGCAGAAACTGCAGCGCAGTAACCAAACCAAGCGCGGTTCCCGAGTTGGTCAGCTTTAACACCAGCCATGCTTGACCGATCGTTTGCATCCAGGTGCCGGATAGAGAAATGCTCTGACCGATAAAATACAAACGATAGTTTCTGACTTTTAAAGAAGAGAAGGTGTTATGCCTGACCTTTTGTAATGACGAAGATATTCTCTTAACCATTCAATAAAACTTTACAGTACTATTATTGTTATGAAACAATATGAACTCTTTTACTCAGCTCGCTTAACAAAGAATACCCATCCCATGAAGATGAGAAGTTTAGTGCTTGCCCGATAGGAACAATTCTATCGATACCAGCGCCATTTATTTTTTGCGCTAAATCATTCAATTCATTTTTCGAAAATCCGAAGTAGGCGAGAGTTTGATCTTTACGGCTTACAAGCGGAACCAGTTCATCCGTGCTTTCAAGGAAGCATTCGAAAAAGAAGCCGCCGCCGCATGATTCTCTGAACTTAGCAATTTCATTTTTGTTTACGTGAAGGACAGCCGGCTTAAATTGTTCCGGCATCCCGGATGGCGAAGCATTTTCCGATTTTGAAATTGATTCGTAAAGATAAACAAGCTTCTCCATGGCAATATCGATTGAGTCGGCTTTATTGCGCCTTACTAATTCATTCCCAATCTGCTGCCAGAATTGTCTGCTTGCTGTTTCGCAAGCTGATTTTTCACCGGTAAATAGAACGAACCTTGGGGATGCGCAAGCCATCTGATCGAACCAGTAAGCATCGTTATAAAATTGTTTGGCAAGGTTTGATTTCATTTCTTCAGCCGATTCGTTAAACAACAGAGCATTAATTATTGAATAAGAAAACTTATCTGCAAAAGAAATATCCTTTGCAGTTGGTTTTGAAGGAAGGACGCGAAATGAATTTATTGTTTTGTCTCCTCCCCACATGACTCTTACGTCTGAATGAACTGAAACTAAACGGTTTATTGAATCTTCATGTGGATAGGTTACTACGAAATTTCTAGCTGCTATTTGATCCCATTTATTATCCGAGAACATTTCTCTCATTACTTTAAGCAATGAATCAAGCTGTTCGTTAGTATTCTGAGTTACCCGGATGATATTTATATTTCCAACCAAAAGCGAAAGCGCCCATGAGTAAAGAAAAATGCTGTCAACATTCGACGGCGCAACGTGGAATGCAATTCCTCTTGGAACTATTATTTCACTCTCCGGAATTTCATCTTTAAATGAATTAATAATAGAGACGATGTTCGATCTTCTCAGCCAGTAAGCGAGCGCTACGAGTTCCGGGAATCCTTTTAAATTTTTAGCGCTTAGAATTTTGTTTGACAAGCCGGATAGAAATTCTATGCTGGTTTTATCAAAAGGGGATAGAGGCTTCAGGCTTAAAAATTCTTTGGTGAGGACTTCTTCAATCTTAATTCCAGGCATAAGCTTCGGTAAATACACTGTAATATTCATTTCAACTTCCAGCACTTAAAACTGTTTCTGCATGCGTATCGCTGCAGCCTCTTAATTCAGCCTTCGGAACTCTTCCGCTGACGGTAAAATAAGTTCCTTTCCTTCCGCAGCGGCAATTGTCAATCCCGATAATTGTTCCCATGTCTTCTGTCAAAAGTGAATGACCGGGATAGCTTCTGGGTAAGATGCTTAAGGTCTGTATTACTCCATTTTCTCCGGCTGATAATGTTTGCCAGCTTACATAATCCCTGATAAGTACCTCGGCAAAATTTGGAGTATGTAGAAATCCTTCTTCGCATTCCATAAAGATGCTTCCGACTTGCTCGACCATACCATAGAAGTTGTAAATCTTTTTTAATCTAAAATGATCGTACAATTCAGATTTAAATATTTCGTTAGACACTGCTTGGTCAAGCAGCTTCTTCCATCCGCCGCTGTGGATTAAAATCGCCGAGCTGAGATCAGCCTTCTTATTTAAGTGTTTTAATTTTTTATAGAGATACTGCCAGATCATAAAAGTGAAGCCGAAGATAAGTATCGGCTCGGATTTATATTTTTCAACAAAGTCAATGAACTCATCGACTTTTAAATTCATGTTTTCATCAAGAGCAAAGAAATGATTTCTTCCGAAATTAGACAGCCCAACGAGACCGGCACCCCTTGCGCTCATAGATGATTTATTTCTTATAGTTGCATCGGTATCGATTATTATCATCGGCAGGCGTTTATTCCCGATGTAAGATGTAATGATTGAAGCGAGCGCTTTAACCTGAAGAAGCGACGTATCCCGGTTTAAAGCAATCCGGGAAACTTGCTGGTCTGAAGTTCCACTGGATATTAAAACCTTCAATACTTCGCTGTCCGGGATGCTTTGCATTTTTTGAGTCTTGAAGAGTCTTACCGGAAGATAGGGGACAGCTTCAATATTGTCTAATTCAGTCTCAGGGTTAATGTTTAGGTTGTTTAAAATATTCTTGTACTGAAGGCAGTTAGAATAGTGGAATTTTGTGAGCACATTCAATTCGCTTAAAAGAAGCTTGCGCTTCTTATCGTTGTCTATAGAATATTCAGGCAGCGAGAAAAGTTGTTCGATTGCGCTCATTTCATTCTTTCTCTTGTAACAGCCGGTAATCCTTTTTGCCGGAAGAAGTGACAGGGATTGAATCAACACATTTTACAGATATGACCGAATGATGAAGCTTATATGTTTCGATAATTGTTCTTTTAGCCGTCTCGGAAATATCTATTCCGTTAGAGTGAAGAAGAACTTTTAACGAATCGTCGGTTCCATAACATGCAGCGGCGCAATTGAAGCGGTTCTCGAGCATCTTTTCAACATCATCAAGATTAACGCGAAGTCCGAACAGCTTAATAAATCTTTTCATCCTTCCAGTAATATAGCAAAAGCCTTCAGAATCCTTGAAAGCTAAATCTCCGGTATGAAGAATGCCTTTCATCTCATTGCCTAATGAAAGGTCCAAACGATTTTCTGCGTAGCCCATCATTACATTTTTCCCATAATAGACAAGCTCGCCTTGAACTGTTGGAGTAGTAACCTCTTCCTTATCCGAAATAATTTTTATTTCGCCGTTCGGTATCGGTATCCCGATTGAACCAATCTTATCGCTCAGGCGCTCGAAAGGCACATAAGATATTCTTGCGGTAGCCTCGGTTTGACCGTACATGACGAAAAATTTTATTCCTTTGCTTACTGCCGTATCATAAAAATATTTAATGAATTCCTCGCTTAATCTTCCGCCAGCCTGCGTCATTGATCTAAGCGAAGGTAAATTCATTTTGTCGAACTTAAGTCTCTTAAGCATCTGGTAATTGTAAGGCACACCGGAAAAGGACGTGCAATTGTGTTGGCTAAATGTATTCCAAAACTCGCGCATAACCATCGATTTATTAGAGCAAAGGATTTTAGCTCCCATAAGAAGGTGGCTGTTTATTACTGAAAGTCCGAATGAATAACTCATCGGCAGGCTTGTTATTGGCTTTTCATCGTTTGCAATATTAAGATATTCTGCAATAGATTCTGCATTTGCCTGAATATTTTGATATGAAAGCTTTACCAGCTTAGGGCTACCGGTAGTGCCGGAAGTAGAAAGCAGCACAGAAAGATCAGGATGAAGCCGGACTAATTCATGATTTTCCTTCCTGAGATAAAAGGCAAAATCATCATCATCATTATGTCTAGAATATTCCGGTAGAATATCTGGAAGTTCATCTATACTAAAGATAATTTCAGGCTTGTAAATTTCTATCAGGCTCTTCTTTAAATCAGAATCCATCCTGGTATTGGCAAGAAAGACTGCGTTGCCTGAACGCAGAGCGGCTAAATATGTGATTATGCTTTGGGCAGAATTATCGCAAAAGGAAAAAAGTAATCTCTTTGAATCTGATATAATATTTCCAGAGATTTTATCGCATTTGGATTTTAATCTGCCGTAAGAAGTTTCTTCGCCGGTAGAATCGTCAATTAAAGCAGTGGAATTCTGATCAATATTTCCGAAATCCCAAAACATCACATTATCATTCCTCCGTCCACTCCCAAAACCTGACCGGTAATGTAAGAGGATAAATCGGAAGCGAAAAACAGCGCAGCGTTTGCTACATCTTCCGGTTGACCGATCCTCTTCATCTTAATAGCATCTAATCTTTGCTGGTAAATTTCCGGGGTCAACGGCTTTATAAAATCGGTATTGATAAACCCGGGTGCAATTGCATTGACACGGATATTCATGGGTGCAAGCTCGCGCGCGGCTGAAAGAGTAATGCCTATAACCGCTGCCTTGCTTCCGCCGTAAACAACCTGACCTTCATTTCCAACTTTTCCTACAAGAGAAGAAATATTAATTATTGAGCCGGATTTACTTCTCATCATCAATCTTGCTGCAAGCTGTAAATTGTATATTACACCCGTAGTATTTGTACTGAATGTATTGGCTATATTTTCTTTGCGGATCATGCCGACTAAATTATCTTCAAGAGTGCCGGCATTATTAACTAAAACATCAAGTCTTTTATATTTTTTAAAAATCGAATTATAACAGTTCTGTACAGCAGCCCAATCGCCTACGTCAAAGAAATAACCGTCGGCATCTACATTAAATTCTTTCTTCAACTCTTCCCGGCGCTGCTCAAGAAGCTCCCTGCTGTGGACGCCGTTAAGAATTACGGTAGCGCCCATCTTTGTGAAAAGCTTCGCCTCAGCCCAGCCCATGCCCCTGGTAGAGCCGGTAATAAAGGCTATCCTGCCTTCCAGGTTAAAAGCTGATTCCATACTTTCCTAATATCTCTTTTGCTTTAAGGAAGCTGCTCATGTCGATAACGTCGTCGGATGCAAGCATTATATCAAACTCGGTTTCAACCGATGCAACTAATGCGAGGTGAGCTACCGAATCCCATGATTTATTACCGTAGCTTAGTGCATCGTTTATATCTTCCGGCGGGATTTCAAGTGATTCTGAAAATGCCTTTTTAAGTTTCTCCAAATTTTCCATTCATTCTCCGTATACATAAAATATTTTTTTTATTGTAAATGTAATGAAATTATCAGATATCCTATTCGCTTTTAGCTAAATGCCTGATTAAACCCGAAACTTGGAAAATGTTTCTCTGTCCAGTTCTACAAGAACCTTTGTATTAAAAGGGAAGAAATTGAATATAGCAGGATCGTCAACTATTCTTTCTTCTATTACTTTATAACCGACTTTCAAGTGCGCCTGGTATGATTTGTAATTTTCTTTAAATATTATTCCCTGCACCTTTTCAATCGAATCGTTTTTTTGAGTGTACTTGATAACATGTTCTTTAATAAGCCTGGTAAATACGCCGTGTCTTCTAAATTCAGGACGGACATAGCCGTGTTCAAGTTGTAAAGCTCCTACCTCACGGTTTATCGTTAGTCCTTTTATAACTTTAGTATTTTTATTCAAATTCTTTATTGTGTTTTTATCGAGATATGGGAAAAGAATTGTAGCTTTAATAATGCCGCTTGGCGTGCCGTCTGCACTTTCCAGCCACGAGCCGAGAGCGCCGATACGCATTCCATCCCTTTCGGCGATAAGAAAGCCTGAAAGGAAATAATCATAGTTAGGTATATCCTGCTTAAGCACGTCAATCAAGATTTCTTTGAACTGTTCTTCGCTAAGTGAAAATATTTTGCAAGAGCTTATAACTTGAGAGCTGCTTTTCTCCGATTCAAAGATTGCTTCAATTACAAAATCAATATCATCAACAACTGCTGTTCTTATTGAAAGACTTTCAATCATGAATATTTCCTATTATTCGTTTACAAATTTTAGCAATGCCTTCCGGTCTACTTTGCCGTTTGAATTAAGCGGAAAGCTTTCCAGCGAGGTTATTTTATAAGGCTGCATGTACTGCGGAATTTTTGACTTTAGGTATTCTGTTAATTTATCCGACCTGCCATTTAACTGTTCTACAAATAGATGAATCTTTGTCAGCCCCGCTTCAGTTTGATAAGCGACGGCGGCGGCGTTTGAAGGCGACAGAAACTGCCTTGCATGATATTCAATTTCGCCAAGTTCAATTCTGTAACCGTGTATTTTTATCTGGTAGTCTTTTCGTCCGCAGTAGAAAAAATCGTCTTCATTATCTTTAAAAGAAACATCTCCGGTTTTATAAAATGTTGTTTCCAGTCCGTCCTTACAAATCTTAAAAAATGCTGAGTCATTCTTTTCAGGATTCTTCAAATAGCCCGAAGTTAATTGCAGACCAGCTAAGCAAAGTTCACCTTTTTCACCAACCGGCAGCTGATTATAATTTTCATCAATTACAATCGCTTCCATATTTTTCATTGGCTTGCCTATACATATAACTCCGTTGAATATTTTATTCAAGGATTTATTTTTATTCCAATCATAGGTAAGGCAAAAGTTAGTTGCCTCTGTTGGTCCGTACACATTCTGTATCAGTGCATTAGGAACGCATTCTGTCCATTCAGAAATGATATCGCCGTATAAAGCTTCACCGCAGAATAATGAGTAGCGCATTTTTTCCAACATGATGTCCTTAAAGAACGGACGAAGATAGTTGAGAACAGAAGGCACCATCAATGCAAAAGTAATTTCTCTTTCAGTTAGTATTTCCAAAATGTTTGCGTACCTGATTCCTTCTTCCGGCACAGTGTAAACACAAGCTCCTTTTAACAATGGAACCATATATGACATCGTGGAAAGGTCAAAAAGTAGATCTGAAGACTGAAGGCATCTATCGTTTTCATCGATGTTATAGCCAAGCGCTAAGAATGCATCTATGAATGAGTTTACGTTCTTATGAGAAAGGGGAACTGCTTTTGGAACTCCGGTACTGCCGGAAGTGAAAAGAATGTAAGCAGTATCTTCCGGTTTTGCCTGTGGTGCAGTTAAACTAATTCCAGGTGATTGTATCCCCTGTGTGTTAATGAATTTTACTCCGGGAAATTCCTTTGACATTTTTAATACGTTATCATCCATCCGGCTTGTTAAGATAACTTTGATTTCAGCAAGGCTGATCATTAATGAATTCCTATCGATAGGATTTGATGGATCAATAGGTACGAAAGTCTTGCCTGCAAATAGGGCGGCGAAGAATGTTGCGTAGGTTTCAATACTGTCAAATGAAGTAACGCCGATAGATTTTACAGCCGGGTCTGAGAGCTGATTGATTAAATCTTTTATCCCCGAAATAATTTTTGCAAACCGGTTGTATTGATATAAAATTCCGTTGATGCAGAACGCATTTCGTTCGGGAAATCTTTCGATACAGCTTACAAATTCTCTTAACATATTAATTTTGTTTTTTCTAATTTGTTATTAACCGCTAGGCTTTCTGTAAAGCTAAATTTTGACCGATGTTCCTTAATTCTTTTCTATCAATTTTCCCATTAGCATTAAGAGGGAAGGAAGGAATACTTGATATTACGGACGGCACCATGTAATTCGGAACCTTTTTCCTTAAATAATTTTCAAGGCTCGAGGTACTTCCGTTATAGTTCTCAACAAAAAGATGAATCTGCATTGTGCCCATACTGTTCATGTAGCCAACTGCCGCAACGTAGCAGCCCGGAACAAATTCTCTTGCAAAGTGTTCAATCTCCCCGAGCTCTATCCTGAAGCCCTGAATCTTAACCTGGTTGTCGATTCTGCCTGCATACATGAAATCTCCGTCAGTATCAATAAAAGCAAGATCGCCGGTTTTATAAAACATTTTTTCAATTCCGTTAATTGAAGCACTGAAGAAGGACTGCGAATTCTTTTGGCTATCTTTCCAGTAACCCGGAGTTAATTGTTTGCCCGCAAGGCATAATTCGCCTTTTGCGAATTCCGGAAGTTGAATTAAGTTTTCATTAACAATGATAGCTTCCGTGTTGACCATTGCTTTACCTATACAAACTCCATCGTTAAAGATTTTTCTTTTAGATTTTTCTTTTTGCCAGGTGTGAACCAAACAAAATACAGTTGCTTCTGTAGGACCATAAGCATTTATTATTTCCGCATTTGGTGTACAGATGGACCAGGCTTCGGCAATTTCATCAAGAAGCATTTCTCCGCAGAAGAGCGAATACTTTAATTTTTCCAATTTTATTTCTTCAAAATATGGCTTCAAATAGGAAAGAACCGATGGTACCATGCACGCAAAAGTTATTTGCTGTTCTTCCAACGTTGTATAAACATTTGCAAATTTGATTCCTTCAGAGGGGACGGTGCAAACGCAGGCTCCGGCACATAAAGGAACCGTATAACAAACAACCGAAAAATCAAATGTCAACTCAAACATTTGCATAAAACGATCGTTCTCAGTTACATTATAACCAAGGTTGAAAAATGCATCTACGAATGCATTTAAGTTACCTCTTGTTATCGGGACACCTTTCGGAGTACCTGTACTTCCCGAGGTAAAAAGCAAATAAGCAATTTCATTTTCATCTATTTGCGGCGGCTGAAGGTTGATAGGAACTGTAGGCAGAGCTGATGTATTAATAATACTTACCTGGTTTGATTTAGCAATTTTAAAAACTGCATTATCAATATTACTACATAAAATTGTTTTAATACTCGTTTGTTCAAGAATAGAAGAATTTCTATCAATCGGATTTTTGGGATTTATAGGAACATAGCCGAATCCGGCAAATAAACAGCCATAGAAAGATGCGTATGTTTCAATGTCGTTAGCGTCATTTACTATAACCCCGATCAGTTTTTCACTTTTGCTGCATTTCTCTTCAAGCAACGCTCTAATATTAGAAACTTGTTGTGCAAACTGAGAGTAAGTATAATTTTTCCCTTTTATATTAAATGCGTACCGCTCCGAAAATTTTCTTATAGACTGTTGAATTTTATCAAGCAATATGGTTCTCCTATATTTCTCGTTCAAATATATTACATAGTAACTAATAATAAACTAAACGTAAACGAATATATTAAATATTTTTACAATTTGTAAGCATTATGCTTAGATGCCGCTGAAGTTATCACAGAAAATTATCTAAAATTATACCATTTGGTTAATTTTCAATAAAAAGTAATTTTGTTATTAGAATTGTCTCATAAGAAGCCAGCCCTAAAGGCTAATGCTCACATTGAGAACCCTAAAATTAGTTACCGGATTCTTGTTGAATTTGATATTTAAAATTTCCAACCTTTGAATTATTCAAGTAGACGAATCAATAAACCAAAGACCAACATAAAATGAAAATTTGTTTATTATAAGAAAAGAATCGATTAGCACTATGGTGATTCTTTGAGAATAAAAATATTTTTTGTAGCTTCATTGCAGCATTTTTAATAAATCATTGGGGGTTACAATGAAATCTTTGTTATTTGTTCTTCTCAGCCTGTCTCTTCTGATGGTTGTCGGTTGTACGGACACTTACATATTAAAAAATTATAAATCTCCGGAAGAGTTTTATAAGGTTGTTAATTCCGAAACGGAAGGTCATACGTTAGGTGTATTATTAAATTCCGGCAAAGAGTATAAGACAGATACATTATATTTTAGAAATGATTCATTAGTAATTTCCTTACCGTTAATGTACCAGGAATCAGGAAAGAAAACTGTTATTCCAAATAACACAATAAAGAGTATCGATTATCAATATTATGGTTATTATCGAAATAATAAAAACTCAGCTTTAATAACATTAAAAAACGGAGATAAAATAAAAGCTTATAATGTTTTCGGTAGAAATGATTCGCTTGTATTTTCTCTTCAAAGTCAATTAACACCGCAAACCCAACATTTAACATTTCCAATTGATTCTGTAAATAAAATTTTGTACAACAACCATCTTACTGGGCTGGCACACGGTATTGGAACCGGCATATTAGCAGGAACATTAGCTGGGATTCAAATAGGTTCTACTTATCATGATGAGCCAATGGGTGGAGGACCGGAGCCATTCTTTGCTTTGCTGGGTGGTTCGATATTAGGTTGCCTTGGCGGCGGAATTGTCGGAGTAATTTTGGGCTCGGATCAGCAGTATATTTTTAAAGATGATAAACCGACAAAAGGCTTAACTTCCTTCGGCTTAATCTGCGGAATGAATGCTGCGTCTGTTGTAAGCTCAATTGATAATCAACATACTTACGACAATTTAGGCATTGATGAATTCTCTTATGGAATTTTCGGAGTTTGGAGCTTTAATAATAATTTTGGGATGCGCTTAGAAATTATCTATGGTTCTACTGGTGGAAATTATGTAAAACAATCCGGCATTTATAACAATAGAACTATTTACCTTAACTACCTTAAATTGCCTATTACTTTTCAATATAAAATTCCTACCGGTTCAATCAATCCAAGATTATATGCAGGACCGGAGATAACACATTATTTAGGAGGCAGGCTGGATGTTGGAACCGATCATCCCCAGGATTACTATCCGTATACATTTCCATATCATAAAAATATTAATTCTTCTGAATTAAATAATCCAAGCTTCGGATTACTCTTTGGACTTGGGATAAATTTAGAAAGACACATTACTTTCGATTTCCAATACGATTTTGGATTGAGAAATTTCAAAAATAATCTCTTTGATATAGAAACTCCGAACCTAAAACAGAATCAATATACCTTTATGATGGGATATGAGTTTTAGATTAATAAGAAGGTAAATAATTATCAAGTTCCCAAGGTGTTACCTGGAGTCTATAATCCTCCCACTCAAGCCGTTTGGCGCTAACGAATCTTTCAAATAGATGAGCGCCGAGAGCTTCGCGGATTACTTTATCTTTCTCAAGTTCATTCAGCGCTTCATACAGAGATTCGGGAAGAAAACTTTCTTTTACATTCTTTTTGGTGCCCGGATTAAGATAGACATTTTCTTCGTTGGCTTCGGGTATTTGCAATTCACGTTTTATACCGTCAAGACCGGCTGCAAGCATTACAGCAAATGCAAGATACGGATTGCAGCTTGGATCGGGATTGCGCAATTCTATCCGTGTTGATTCATGAGTATGTGCACGCGGAATACGAATTAATGCGGAGCGGTTTATTCTTCCCCATGTAACATTTACAGGTGCTTCATAGCCCAGGACTAAACGCTTGTACGAATTAACAAGAGGTGCAAGTATTGCACACATCCCTTTTGCATGAGCTAATTGACCTGCAATAAAATGTTTGGCGATTTTCGAAAGTCCGTGTTCGTCGCCGGGATCTGCAAAGGCATTTGTACCATTAGCTTTATAACTAAGGCTTTGATGCACGTGCATTCCGCTGCCGCTTATTCCTCGAACAGGCTTGGGCATAAACGTGGCATATAATCCTTTCTGCTGTGCAAGTATCTTTACAAGAACTCGGAATGTCACTGCATTGTCTGCTGTTTTAAGTGCTTCGGAATATCTGAAATCAATTTCATGCTGACCTGTAGCAACTTCATGATGCATTGCTTCAGTCTCAATTCCAAAAGCGGAAAGAGAATCGGTAATTTGTCTCCATAAACTTGTTGCAACCAAATCAACCGGCTGATCAAAATAGCCTGCGCTGTCTTGAGGCTTTGGAGGAATTATACTGCCATTGGCAGTTGGTTTAAGAAGGAAAAATTCTAGCTCGGGACCTGTGTTGTAAATAAATCCCATCTTATCTGCTTCGGAAATTACGTTGGATAGTATTGTTCTTGGATCGCCTAAGAATGGCTGACCATCAGGAGTAAAAACATTGCAGATAAGGCGTGCAGTGGATTCTTCTCCGGATAGCCAAGGTAAAACAGCAAACGTAGAAATATCCGGTACAAGATACATATCGCTCTCTGCAATTCGGGCGAATCCTTCAATTGAAGATCCATCAAACCAGATCCCATGGTTTAGTGTGGATTCTAATTCAGAGTTCGGTATGGTAACATTCTTTACCGCACCGCCAACATCTGTAAATTGAAGATCGATAAATTTTACACCTCGTTCTTTAACTAAAGCTAACAGTTGGTTCGGAGCCATATTTTTAGTCATCTTAATGATTGAAGAATTAAAGCTATTATAATAATTACAAGCATCAATAGCAAAGCCGAGCCGACGGCTAACACCACAGGCGAGCGCCAAAATGGAGTTTTGGAACGCGCACTTGATGCTTTATCAAGAATTGAAATATCAATCGTGTCCAAATTATCTAATGAATTAACTAATTCGTGCATATTAGCAAAACGGTCTTTTGAGTCGCGTTGAAGACATTTTGCTACGAACGCTGCCAATTGTGTAGATATGCTTGACTGTTTTTTATCCAGGCGAGGTATTGCCGCATTTAAATGCTGGGACATAATTGCCAAATTATTATCGCCGCTGAAAGGAGTACTGCCGGTAAGCAGCTCGTACATCATAATTCCTATTGCATAAATATCAGTTCTTTGGTCGCCGCGCTGCCCTTCAACTTGTTCGGGAGACATATATTCCGGCGTACCTGCAGTGCTGCTCAAGTTAGCATATGTTACCCTATGAGCTCCTTTGGTTAATGCGAGACCAAAATCCAAAATTACCGGTTGTCCTTCCGAAGTAATAAGAATGTTTTCTGGTTTTAAATCGCGATGGATAATTCCATTGTCGTGGCAATGTGCTAATCCGTCGGAAATTTTTCTGATGAGGTCTACTGCTTCTTCAGGTGGAAGAGGAGCTTTACGATTTATCATATCTCGCATCGATTCACCATCTACCAATTCTGTTACAAGGTATGGTGTATTGTTAAAGCGTCCTGAACCTAATCCTTTTTGAATAGCAGGATGATTTAAAGTTTTCATAACTTCAAGCTCACGCTGGAAGCGTTCGTATTGTGCCGGATCGCCGATAGACATTACATCGGGAATTTTTAGAACAACTTCATTTCCGGTTAGAAGATCGTAAGCACGGTAGATGTTGCTCATTCCGCCTCTGGCTATGTGTGCGCGAATTTGATAGTGATCGAACTGGTCACTGATTTGAAGCATAGTTGAATTCTGCATAAGTCCTTTAATCAGTTTGTAAAATAACTAAAGAATTAATTGAAATGCAATGTTCATTTATCATTTTGCCTGCCTAACTTCTTAAATAAATTTGAGATAGAAAATGTTTGTTTCTTTGTGCCGGCATAATTTGAATTTGAAAGATTTTTTATATCAATTACTATAATTGAAAGATTATCGTCGCTATCTCTATCCATTGCTATATCGATAATAAGCTTGCCAAGTCTCTCTGGGTTTCTTGTAACTTTTGCAAACTTTGCAAATTCATCATCCTCAGTAACCGACCATATTCCATCGGTACAAAGAATCAGCAAATCATTATTTTGAATTGTGGTTCTAAAAATATCAGGCTGAATAAATAGATTTAATCCAAGACTCTTATTTAATACAGAACGCTGGCTGTGCGTTCGTATTTTATCCGGAGTTAATATTCTCATTCTTACCAGTTCTCCAACTTGAGTATGATCATTGGTTAAACATTTCGCTTCATTGTTTCGAATAAGATAAGCTCTGCTGTCTCCGATATGACCAATAAATAAATTCTTTCCGATAATATTAACAGCAGTTAACGTTGTTCCCATTTTGCCTGCACTCATCCTTTGAGCTGCCTGGTAAACGCTTAAATTAGCATTCTGCATACCAATCCGGATTTTTTGAATTACTGCTGCGCCGTTTGCAGAATAAAAAGTATCAAAAAATGTTTCAAGTGCAGTTGAACTTGCAATACTTCCATGCGCATAACCGCCCATACCGTCTGCTATACCATATAAATGACCGTGAGAATTTGTGTACTCATCATTAGGATTACAAAGTCGGAAAGCGTCCTGATTATCTTCACGCACTTTTCCAATATGTGTAAGACCAAAAGAATTTATTTCAACCAGCTCTTTATCAGGCATTTACAATTATTCCTTAAAACAGATTAAGGGAAGAGGTAAGAATTCATCTACCTCTTCCTTTAAATACCAAAATGATTTATCCAATTAATTATTTTTGTGCGTTTACCACTCGAACTGACGGAATTATTGCTCTGCCGTGTTTCTTGCTGTTCCAAACGAGGTAAAATGCACTTATTATTCCCCATCCGAGAGTCATTTCAATTGCCATCTTAGTTGCATCTTGAGATACGCCAGGTGTGGTAAGTCCAATTATCACTATTGCTGCAAGCATACCTAAATTTCCAACTAATCCAATTAATGGTATAACAGCATGTTTTACACCATGGAATTCGCTTCGACCTATGAATGTAACAAATGTTAATCCGCAAATCAGAGCATACAAAATAAATGTGCCGATATTCGAGGCTAATGTAATTCCGGTTAATGCGGTAACACTTAACACTCCTACACTTCCGATTATTGCAGAAACTGCTACAAGTATCCAAACACCAAAATAGGGTGTAGCATGTTTTTCATGTAAAGCGCCTAATGGACCGGGCATCTCTTTGTCCTGTGCCATTGCAAAGCTTACACGGACTGCCGTATTCATTGCTGCAAGTGTTGTTCCTAATACTGCTAAGGCTACGGTAAATGCAATTATTATCATTAAAGCAAAGCCATTGCCGCCAAGCATCGAATCACCAATAAGTTTTGTTAGATCTCCGATAGGTGCACCTGAGGCAGCCGCTGCCGCCATTCCAGTTAACTTTGTTCCATCTGCACCAATATATACCAGCTTCTCGCTGATTGCATAATTTGCGGCGAAGTATTCGAACAGATATGCGAACAAGCCTTGAATAATAAGCGAAAGTATAATTCCCCTTGGTATGTCACGCTTAGGATTTATTGCTTCGCCGGCTAACGATGTTGAGGACTCGAATCCAACAAGAATTAAAATTGCTATTGTCGATTGGAACAACATCGCCGGCAGGCTGTGGGGAAAGATAATTGAAAATGCACTCGGCTGTGCCCAATGCGTTGCATGCAATGGATTATTTATCCTGAACATGATTGCCAGTATGCTGAAGCCGATTAAAGAAACTAATTGTACTACGTTAATAACAATTGCAACATTTGTAGAGCCGCTGATCCCCCTGACGGCTATAAAACCGACAATTGCTGAGAATATTACTGCTACAAAAATTTCCATCGGAATCGAAAGATTAATATTGAACTGTCCTAATATGTAAGTGACAAGAATTGCCATAAATGCTACCATTACGCCCGGGTATACCCAATAAAATAAATGAGCAGCCCAACCTGTTATGAATTTTGCAATCCTCGCAAACCTTTGATGTGAAGCCTTCTCTTTATCAAGGAATGCTTTTTCTGCAAAATAATATGAACCTCCGGCACCTGCTTCGGGATGTAGTTTAGCCATTTCTGAAAAAGAAATTGCCGTAAGAAAAGCAACGATAAGCGCTGCAACAATCCCCGTCCACATGTCGGTATCTCCGCCGTTATTGGATGCCTGAACCTGGTATGTAATCCAGAGGAATGCTCCGGGTGCAATAAGTGCCATTGCATTTACTGTAACACCTGTCAATCCAAGTGTTTTCTTCATTGTTGTTTCTGCCATGTTTTTTCTCCTATGATTTATTTTAAATTAAAAAGTATATATCGAACCAATCAGTAAGGTATTCTGATTATTCTTTGTAAAAGCGCCCGAGCTATCTTCAAATGTATTCTTATCGGACATGTCTCTTCTGAATTCCAAACGGGTGGTAAGACTGTTTGTAAACTTTAACTCGTATGTAAGAGTAAATTCACTTAACTGCTGAAGCGTGCCCGTTGTAAATCCGCTCTGGTCGTAATAGTCTTCAACCCGTGCAGCAATAGCAGATACATCGGATAACGTGTACTTGCCTGTAAGAGCAATTCCTTTCCATACGGCAAGACCTGAAGGAGCTAACGCTTCCTGTCCATAATCTGCGTTAACTGTAATAAACAATGCGTCCGTAGCCTGATAATTAATTATTGAATCGAATACATGCCGCTTCTTTGTACTGTTAGCTTCCTCAGGTCCGCCGATATAATTTTGAATAAACGTAAATGATGTGGAGGGAGTCCATATTATTTCTGCGCCAAGAGTTTTATCATTATTATTATCTACTATATCATTCCAGCCATTGTATATATATATAGTTGCGTTGAATTGAGTACTGAAAGGGTAGCTTGCCATTGCGCCAAGATGGAAGTATGGAATGGCGTAAGCAAAAAGAATCGACCGGCTGTAATTTATATTACTAATGGACTCAATAACTTCACCGCCCATGTGTGTGACCATTTTCCCGGCATTTATTGTTAGTCCATTTCCAATTGGCAGTACGGCGGTTAAATATGCCTGCTCAAGGTTGCGCATAGATTTTTCAGTACCAAGGCTTGCGTCGCTGTTCACAAGGTCCATCGCTTGACCGAATCCAATGTCCATTCTAAATCCAACAGGGCTTGCCGTCTTTTGAATTGTAACCTTCGCAAGATTTATATTGAACTGGTTCTCATAAACATCAAAGTTCCTGTAATCATTTATATGGCTTGCTGGGTTATTGAAGTTCTTATTGAAATTAACATCAACCATCCCGGTAATTGAAAGGGGATTTGAAGTTGTATCTTTCGTCTGGGAAAAAGAAACTATACTGCAGAAGTATAAAAGTATTAGTACATAATTAAACCTGGTAACCGAACATTTCTCTCTCATAGTAATCCTCGTTTTTGTTAGTAGATATTTTTATTGATTAAAAATTTAAAGCAAAGAATCAAAGAAATATTAATTTAATAATGAAATCAATGTGTATATATTAATAATATAATTATTTATGTAGAAAAATACTTATTAAATAAAGTAATTTATTATTTACACATTAATAAGTAAGGAATTAATTGCAATTTGTCAAGAGTTCGTAGCAATTTTTTTTGAAGGAAGGAGAATATATTTCGATTTTATTTCATATTAACAGAAAATATTTTGTGAGGGATAACAAAAAAAATTAACTGCTGCAAGAGATTAGTGCGAATTAAAGACTGAATGAACTTTCCTAAATGCTTTGATGCACTTATGATTTGAACAGGAAGAAAAAAAACGATGGGTCTGTTCATTCAATAATTCAATTTGCTTCTCTAATAAAATTTTTCAATTGTTCACCCGCGTTCACGTTTATTCCGGATAGAAATTAATTTTAAAAAATTTTAGCGCGGTATTGTTTATTGTAATTATATTCATTAAACTTTTAACCGGATTTTAGAATTATTTTTAGAAAGGGTTCTAAAAAGGTGAAAATTCATCTTGAAATTACAAACTGCAAAAATAATTGGAATTGAATTAGAGAATTAATTGTAAAGCGGGAATAACAGACACAATTAATTCTTAATACCGGGGTTCTATTCGTAAACGGAAATTAGTTCCATGTTCCACA
>JAJYIL010000375.1 GCA_021790055.1 Bacteroidota bacterium | reverse complement strand
TTCCCGGCAAGTGAGTCTGCGCCGGCTGCTGTTATTGAGATAGGAAATATTTATAACCAGCAGAAAAATTATGGCGCGGCTTTAAACATCTTTGATAAAGCCTTAACTTCGTTGCCGGATACAAAAAGGTTCCCGGAAATACTTTTTAACAAGGGAATGACTCTAATAATAAGCAGCGATACTGTGGATGCTCAAGGTGTTTTTAACCAGGTAATTAAGAATTACAAAAACACGGTTTTTTCCGAGAAGTCCAAATTAGAGTTGGGGATAATTGCTCTGCGTTCAGGGCAATATGATAATGCAATTTCCTACTTCCAGGGTTTAGCTCAAAATCGTACAGACGAAATCGGAGCTCAAGCCCAATATTATTATGGTGTCGTTTTGTTTAACCAGGGAGATTATACAGATGCAATCAATGCCTTCTTACTTGTTCAAACTTCATTCCCGGCTTATGATGAATGGGTAACCAAGTCATATTTAAAGCTTGGCGACTGTTATTTAAAAACCAATGATAAAGAGCAGGCTAAGGCAATGTACCGGCTGGTTTATAGAAAACACCACAACGACGACTATGGTAAAGAGGCAATAATTAAACTTAGGAAATTGAGATGATTGGAAAAATATTTATAGGAACAATTCTGTTATTTTCACTTTCAACGTTCGCCCAGGAAAAGCAGAATAAACAAAATCAAAATCAACAGAGTCAACAATCGAATTCAGGAGTAGAGCTGCCGGATTTTGTCATTACCGGCAAAGATGTTGTGTCGTTGAGGCATGCTCAAAAAATTCCGCCAGATTTTGTTCCGGCAATCTCTAAGGAATTCTTAAACCCGGTTTTCCCGACTGAAAATTTAAAAATGAAAGAAGTTACCACTCCGATAAAAGGGACGATGACTTTGCTGGATACTTTAAATTATCAAACCGGCAATTTAGAGTTTGGATTAGGCTCATATTATCTTCCAAGTGCAAGGTTGAATTTTGCTTCTCCTTTTTCAAATGGTTTATTTGAAATGCATGGCGATGCGGAAAATCAACGCGCTTATGTTCCCAATAGTGGTAGGTATTCTCTGAAAGGCGGTGCAAGCTTGTCTCTTTATGTCCAAGATGATGCCGCCATATTCCCCGGAAGCCAGTATAAATTCAGCGGAGATTACAACATCCAAGCTTATAAGCTCTATGGCTCGAAGGATCCGACGTATAAAAGAAATCTGAATGCCGGTAATGCAACCTTCGAAATAAATAATTTGATGAGTAAATATTTTCTCTTCTCGGCAAAGGTTTCGGATAATCTGCGCTCGCTAAAAGGCGAGCATTTTTCCGAGAACATGGTTGATGTCGGCGGTTATACGCAGTTCGGGCTTTATTCATTAAACCTGGGAGCCGATGTTAGCTTTAAGAAGCAAACTATAAGCAACAATTTAAATTCCAACACGATGTTCGGGTTTATTGCCGTAAGACCGACTATCAACCTGAACATTTCGGATAAAGTAAAGGTAAACGCCGGCTTTAATTTTGCTCATGAGCTGAGCAACAATTTCTTTTCTCCATACGGTGCAATCGGAGTTGATCTCGGGAACGGTCTTTCTTTGTACGGAGACTTTTCACCGCAAGCGGAATTTTACGGTGGCGGTCATTTCCTTGATATAAATCCGTACTTTATGCCGCAGAAGTTTACTAATCTCTTCTTGAAAAAGAATTTTGCTCTGAGCGCTTCAATTAAGTATGAGTTTTTCACTTATGTTGAAATCGACGGCGGGTTTAAATATTTCTCTGCCGATAACCTTCCGTTCTTTTTGGATACTGCAAGCGCAGGCATGTTTGATTTAGCAACTACAAGCGCCAAAAGCTTTTCGTTGTTTGCAAACTTTCTATTTCATCCCGGTCCTAACGGCGTGTTTTATGCTACCGGAGAGTTGTATGACACAAGAGATAGCGCCAACAATTTTATTCCGTACTATCCGCGTGCAAAGGTTACACTTAACTATGGATATAATTTTAAGAACGGCTTTAGTGCCGGGGCAAATCTTTATATGCTGGCTGGTATGTATTCCAATATTCAGAACAGTAATTCGATTAACCCGGTAATAAATCTCGGCTTAAGTTTCAGCTATATGATTAAGCAGGACTTTTACCTTACACTTAAAGTTTCTAACTTGTTGAATCAAAATAATTATATGTGGAAAGGCTACGAGGAATTGCCGCTTGACATTACAGCGGGGCTGAAATACAACTGGTGATGAACCGGAATTATTTTTAAATTGTAAGCGGAGATTTCAATAAATATATTTGTTGAAGCTGTTTTGATTTCAAATAGATTAATCGATAAATAATGACCAGAGCGGAACTAATACATAAGATAGCCAGGGATTACGGCGTGCCGGATTACGAGGCAAAATATTTCTTTGAGACTTTTTTGCAGAAAATCTCCGTAATCCTTAAACCCGGTCAGGCAATAAAGATTAGAGACTACGGTTTGTTTCAGCAAAGGCACACTGTAATTATGTCAACTTCTTTTACTGCAAAGAAGGATCTTCAATGCGATGTAATAACGTTTACGCCTGAAGAAGGAAGTAAAAGTCCACTGGTATTTAACATTCCGTCAAACCCTGTTGAAAAAATTAATATGATTGATGCATATTTCAGCTTAAGCATCGGTAAGCCGGTTATTCCTCTGGAAGGTATAAAAGCCAGCGAGGCATTTCTTAAGCCTGCGGGGGTTGAGCTTAAAAGATTAATTGAATCTAAAGCTGAAAAGCTTTTAATCGAAAGCGAAATTATCTCCCGCAAAGAGCAGGAAAGTGACATACTGGTAATTAAAAATATTTCGGAAAATCAACCTGAAATTACATTAAATAAAGATAGGACTAATATAATTGAACAAGCCCCTGCAGAAACTGGCAGAGCTTCTGAATTCGAACACGTAGCATGGGATTTTGGTGAGGATTTATCAAAACAGATTGAAGAAGAATCAATATTGGATGTGGGCAGCGAAACAAGTCCTCTTTCTTCTACTGAAAATACGGAAAGAGAGGAAGAGCTTGGATGGGATTTCAGCCAGCCTGAAACGGATACTGGTAATATAGAACCTGAAGAACAAATACATGAAGATGTTGAAGGTGCGCTGTTATCCGAAGATGAAGAAGAAAAGGTTGAACGAACTTTTCAAGATGAGTTGAAACAAGAAGAAAGTAGAAATGATTTCGGTACCGGTCAGGTAGAATTTGAAAGAGTAAAGTCTCTTACATCTGAATTAGAGCCAGAAGAGAACACTTCCGGACTCACAAAATCGGAATTGAATCTTTCGTGGGATTTTGACAGAAGAAGCCTAACAAAAGAATTAAGCCAGGTACTATCTCCTGAACCGGAAAAAGAAAATGAAGACTCTCCAGTTGAAAATAAAACAGATACAATAGAAAAAAATCAGACCGGTGAAAATGAGGAAGTATTGATTGAAGGGCAGGTAGTAAATTCCGGCTCAACAAGGTCTTCTTTTTCAGCCGATAAAACCAGTGAAAGTAAATTAAAAGAGTATTCACTAACCAAGAGCAGATCGCCATTTGTATTTTTTATAGCCATGGTTACTATCTTAACTGTCGGCGCGGTAGTAGTGGTTTATCTAACCGGGAATAATTTTACAAAGCTGACTAACCAATTATTCGGAACTAAGGGGAAAACAGTAAGACAAATTAAGCCGGACATTGTTGAGCGTAACTTTCAGACACCTGTAACATACCCGTACCCTAAAAAGAGCTTGCAGACCGGAGCAGGAAATGAATTTGATCCAAAGATATTTACATCAAATAATAATGCTTCATCGAATCAGGCTATCAATCAGAATAGTAATTTATCTTCATTGCTGAGTAATGGCAGTACACAGAAGGCTAAACAAGCGGAAAAAAAAGAACAAGCACCGCAGACTTCCTCAATGCCTCCGGCAGTGTCATCTGCTTCGCAGAAAGTACAAGGAAATATCTATTTGAGAAATGGAGCTTATATAGTGCAGGTATCTTCA
>JAJYIL010000374.1 GCA_021790055.1 Bacteroidota bacterium | reverse complement strand
CATTAAAATATTACTCACATTCCAGCCGGATACTTTTATCAAATTCATATCTCCAGAAAAAACTTCCGGGGTAATGAAATATTGGAGCGATGGAGTAACTAACGTATTCCAGTAATCCACCACTCCGATATTCCGAAGAGTTATAGTTTATTCGCATTGTTAATATCTCCTAATAAACCAGATGAGAAGAATTGTTACCGTAACAAACATAAACGCCTGCAATGTTCTTCTTTCAGACTTTAGCCCGTCCTTCCAATCAAACGGCGGTTGTACAACTTCCTTAGATCTGTATGGAGTCAGTCTTGGGAAAAATCTTGGTACACTCATGCAATATTGTTCATAGCTGCCTCCGTATACCTTTGCGAGGTATCCTTCTTCTTCTTTAACAATAAAATAATATTGAATGAAGAAGAACAACAGGGCAACAATCTGTAAATAAGGAAAAACTGCAAACGACATAATGCCAAGACCAAGGTACATCAAAATATTGCCGGCATAAAGCGGATTGCGTATGTAAGCGAACGGTCCGCTTATAATTAAAAATGTTCCGCCGACGCTTCCGGTAGTACGCGTTTCGCTTCCAGCCCAGCTAACGCCCCAGAACCTGATGAGCTCACCTGTAAGCGCAATTATAAAGCCCAATACCAGGCTCCATACGTTCGCATCTTCATACATAAACATTATTATGAGAAATGGAATCGGTGTATAACTTCTATATTTAAAAAATTTATTTGCTATGTTCGACATATATTTGGTTGTTGGTTGTGGGTGATTGGTGGTTGGCCTTAATCCAACTTCCAACTATCAACCTCCCACCACCAATTTATTCTAAAGTGTATATTTCTTTTCTTTTTAATTCGGCTTGATGCCGCTTCTTTAATCTCTTTTTAAATTGCAACTGCTTAAGCCTCGCAACAACATCATCAAAATTTGTAAAAGGGAAATATGTTATTCTTTCTTTCTCACAAAATTTTAACAGATCATTCTTGGCAAATATAAAATCACAAAACAGCGCAGTGTATTGATCGGATATGCCGTCTCCGATAAAGACTGTAAAATCATCATCGCTGCTGTGGTTGATTATATGATTCCTCTTACAGTTTGCCGTACTTGTGCATCCGGCATCAAGATACGGAAAAACAGGATTTAACTTACAGTCATCCGTAAAATTTAATTTGTTGGAATAAGCATTTATCCCGTTCAAATTTTCTTTCTTTAAAATCCTATCAATGTAATAATCGAATCCATCGCTAAGAATAAAAAATTCTATCGAATTCTCATCGCAGTAATCAACCAGGTTATGAAACGTATGGTCTATTTCCGCCTGATCAATTATTTCATTTAGGCGCTGCTTATTTACTATGCCTGCCGCTTCGCATTGAAGCATCCAGGATTTCCTAGCTGAAATTTCGCCGCGCAATTGACTCGAGATTATCGAACCGAGTATTTCCTCATCTACTAATTTTCTGAAGATTAAATCTCCAACGTCGGCTTTTGTAACCGTACCGTCAAAGTCGATAAATATCTTGAAAGTCTTTTCCATCAATTACAACATGCTGTTTTGCATTTGCATCTGCGATTCATTTCCAGCACTCTCGCTCTCTCTTCCAATTGGAGAGAGGAGGATTTAACCCTATCCCTTCCAGAAGGGCAGGGTGAGGATACTAATTTGTAATTATCATTTTCTTAACACCGACAAAGTCTCCCGCTTTAAGACGGAAGAAATAAACACCGGGCTTTAAACCCTTAGCATAGAAAGTAATTTTATTTTCTCCCGCGGGGAATGATTTATCAATCTCACTTATCTTAACCACGTGTTCATCAAAAAATTCTACAGTCACATCAGCCGGGTCAGGTAAATAAAAGCTTATCGTAGTTGAATCGGAAAACGGATTCGGAAAATTCTGAGCAAGAACAACGCCCGAAGCTGCGCCGTAATAATTTATACTGCTCACGTCCGAGCTTTGTATATCGCCGGCAGCATCGGTTTGAACCACCCGGTAATAAAGCGTTCCGCTTGTATCAGGTGTATCATAAAAATCATAATGAACTTCAGTTCCTTTGCCTTGGGATTGAACAGAGCCTACATCTTTCCAGCTAATGTCCTGCTTATCGCCCTCGACTGCCCTCTCAACACTGTAATCGGTAGAGCCTATTTCATTTGCAGCAATCCATGAAATCTTAATAGAATCACCGGTAAGAGCAGTATTAAAGCTGACAATCTGGGATGAGTAAGTACCACTGCTAAAAATCTTCTGCCCGCAGATTTCACTTGCTGCTTTGATAGAATTTTTAAAAATTATTATTACTCCGTCATTTCCATCGGGAACAACGGAAAGGTAGCTCTTCAATGTATTTCTACCTGAGGCAGCAATTAATCCAAGCGGATTCCATAATTCCTTGCCCTCGCTGTTTATTCTTTGGGTATAAATATCCGCCAGCAGAGTATCAATCCTGCGGTCGATCCAGGCAACAATAGCGCCGCCTTTTCCGTCATCAATCATTCTCTGCCCGAATTGATCGCCATGAATTTTTATTACCGGTTTTCCTACTCTGTTCCACTGCGGTCTACCCTTTTCATCGTAACGTTGAGCGTAAATATCTTTGTTGTTTTTATATTCATTCGTCCAGGTCAGAATTATAGAAGAATCAGTACAGACAGTCCGCGGGTCAAGCTGGTTGCCTCTAAGCGGAGTTGCTAATTTTCCTCCTCGTTCCCAAAGCATTCTGCCGGAATAACTTATTAACTGATGATAAATATCCTTGCTTCTTGTTTGGGTTTGCCAGGCTGCATAAATTAAATTCTTAAATGCCTTCCTTACAACATAAGAAATTACATTGTGAGCAGCGCTCGAAATATCAAGAGGTCTTCCCCGGAAAGCGATGCTTTCACTTCTCCAAATCTTTTTACCGGACTGATTGACATGCTGTCCGAAAATCATGCTTCTACCGTTCTGCATTTCAATCCAGAATATGAAAGCTCCGCCGCTGTCATCCGGTATTATGCTGGTCATCATTTTTCTATCATGAGATTTAAAAACCAATCTTTCTTCTTGATTAAAAGATAGCTTACCATCACTTGAGACTTTTTGAATTTCAACCATATAATCGCCGTTTAGCTGCGACTCTTTTGCGATGTAAGAGATGAAAGTATAGCCGGAGTCATCAACTCCAACAGAGTATTCGCTTGTCGCATCGTCGGAATTAGTAATCTGCAGTCCCTTTTCTCCCCAGGCATTAGTTCCGTCGCTTAAAACTTTCTGCGCATAAAGGTAACCATTATTTGAAAATGAAAAATCATTCCAAACGACAACGGCAGAATTTCGATAAGCTGTTGCGCAAACAGGATAATCTTCAGGACCGTTTAACGAGGAGACTCTTTTCCCATCGGCTCTAAAGCTTATTTTCCCATCGTTATCTACATGAATAAAATATACCTCGCTCTGAAAGCCGAACTTATTATCCTGCCAAAAGACGAATGAGCCGCCGTTCAGATCACTAACCGCAGTCAAGTCGATTGGATTGTGCGTATCTGCAACTAACTTAGTATTAACCGAAGGATCGCTCACCCATTGTGCAAAGCCGCTGCCGAAAAATAGTAAAACCATTCCGGCAACCAAAGCCATTTGCATCAGCAAACCGATGTTAATTTTATTCCCCCTCAAAAAGATTTCAATATCTGCAAAATTACGATACAAGTTTAAAGTCCTCATTAAATCTTACGCTTACCAACTTGGAGACTCCCTCTTCTTGCATCGTAACGCCGTAAAGGGTATCTGCCGCTTCCATTGTTCTCTTATTATGTGTAACAACTATAAACTGCGTGTCGGCGCTGAAGTCGCGTATAATTTTTGTGTACCTGTCTATGTTCGCATCATCAAGCGGTGCGTCTACTTCATCGAGAATGCAAAACGGGCTCGGCTTTACAAGATAAATTGAAAACAAGAGAGCGATAGCTGTTAAGGTTTTTTCGCCGCCTGAAAGAAGCTCGATCGAAGTCGGACGCTTGCCTTTAGGCT
>JAJYIL010000373.1 GCA_021790055.1 Bacteroidota bacterium | reverse complement strand
ACATCTTAAAAACAAAAAGACTCTGGATAGTTTCAATGCAGCTGCTTATCGGCGCTGCGCTGGGAGGGCTTGCTCTAAGTATCCCGCTTCCCGGATATTTCAAATACACAATGGCTTTCTTCTGGCTGATTGCATTCAGCTCGGCAACTCACGATATTGCCGCAGATGGATTTTACATGCTTGGTCTTTCGCAGAAGAATCAATCATTCTTCGTCGGAATAAGAAGCACATTCTACCGCCTCGCAATGATTACCGGACAAGGTGTTTTAATAATTATCACAGGTTATCTTCAAACAAAATTACCAAATGCAGCAAAAGCATGGTCGTATACATTTCTAATTCTAACTATACTTTTTCTTTCCTTTTCTGTTTATCATAAATTCATTCTTCCTTTTCCGGGGACTGATGTTTCTGCAGTTAAGGACAAGTCAAAGAATTTACTTAGTGAATTCTTTAAAGCATTTGGAAATTTTCTAACTAAAAAGAATATCGGACTGATATTAACATTTCTTATGATATACCGTTTAGGAGAAGCTCAGCTTGTAAAGATAGCGCCTCTCTTCCTTAAAGGTTCGCGAAGTACCGGCGGTTTAGGTTTGTCTTTGGAAGAAATCGGCTTTGCTTACGGAACAGTAGGAGTAATTGCTCTTACTATCGGCGGAATTCTCGGCGGTTTTTTAGCATCGAAAGACGGATTGAAGAAATGGTTCTGGTGGATGTTTGCGGCGATAAACATTCCGCATATACTTTATATTTACTTGTCGTATGCACAGCCGAGTAATTTTTTTATAATAAATCTTTGTGTTGCCGGCGAGCAGTTCGGGTACGGCTTTGGATTTACAGCTTACATGCTGTACATGATTTATGTTTCGGATGGAAGCTTTAAGACAGCACATTATGCTATCTGTACTGGCTTTATGGCTCTTGGAATGATGATACCCGGGATGTTCAGCGGATGGATACAGGAACAAATAGGTTATCCGCATTTCTTTTTGTGGGTGTTGATAACAATGATACCGGGCTACTTTATCATTAAATTACTTCCTCTCGATCCGGAATTCGGAAAGAAGAACGATACCGGTAAATAAATTTTTATAAGAGCTGTAAAAGAGTGTTACTGAAAAAGCATTTTCATTCTTTTTTTAAAAAGTTTTTCTTTTATTTGCACCTAGAATATTTCACTACGATAAAATTTTAATTAAAGAGATTGTTATTAATAAAATTACCAAGAGAGATGAAACATTTTTTAGTTAACATCACCTACATGGTGCCTTTAGCAAAAATAAACCAAATGCTTCCAGAACATAGGGAATTCCTGCAAGAAGGCTACAACAAAGGACTGCTTCTATTATCAGGTCCTAGGAACCCGCGCACCGGAGGAATAGTAATAGCAAGATCAGAATCTCTGGAAGGAATAAAATCATTCTTCAACGATGACCCGTATAAGATTAATAACTGTGCAATTTATGAGTTTATCGAGTTCGACCCGGTAAAGCGCCAACCACTGCTTGATGAGTGGGTTTTAGGCAAGTAAGTTCTTGTTTCAATCTAGAACAAACTTTAAAATCCAATCTCAAAATAATATTATATCAGCCCGTTCATTGTTTTACCTATGAAGAGGTATCTTAAATATTAGCGTTTTAACGGGATTTTCTTCCTTTCATCTTTAGGACTTGCATTGCATAGATTGGAACGGTAATTGTCGTTAATGCGAAAACAACTGATCAAAGGTAGTATATGTCGACAAAAGGCATTAACGAAAAGAAAACATTAAATACCGTAATAGTAGATGATGATTTACAGGCGAGAAAGCTTCTGGGAATTTTACTAAAGAAGTTTCCTCAAGTAAAGGTGGTTGGAGAAGCTTCGAATATTACTTCGGCTTTGGATATAATAAAAGAGACAAAGCCCGACAGCGTTTTCCTTGATATCAAGCTGGGCACAAACAGCGGATTTGAACTGTTGGATAAAATTCAATACAATGCGAAGGTTGTTTTTGTAAGCGCTTATGATAATTATGCGCTTCGGGCATTTGAAATAAACGCACTTGATTATTTAAAAAAGCCAGTTGAAAAAGAACGTCTTGCAAAAACAATTTCACGATTACTTGAATCCAACGGCTATGAGCAGGTAAAATCAATTTCCTCAAAGGGCAATGGTAATTCTGATAATGACGAACATGCAGTAATTTCCAGGAATGTTGAGAATACCCTGATAAAGGACGGGAGAGAAATCTTATTTGATGCAATAAAGGAAAACGGGAATAACAATACGGAAGATGAAGGCGATGCAATCGAAAATGAAGATGAGAATACCCACGTCGATCCGCAGAAAAAACTTGAATACGACGACAGACTTTTTATTACTGCAGACGGCATTTCAAAATTTATAAAGATAAGCGCAATACAATGTATAACAGCCGAAAAGGATTACTCTTACATTTATCTAGTCGGAGGAAAGAAATATTTAATCCTTAAGCCGATGGTAGAATGGGAAGAAAGGCTTACGCCAAAATATTTTGTACGCATTCACAGGTCAACTATCGTTAATCTTGAATACGTGGAAAAGGTTGAAAAATGGTTCAACGCATCTTACCATGTTTTTATTCAGAACGTAAACATCCCTTTCCAGATGAGCCGGAGGTACGCATCAAGATTAAAAGAAAGATTTAAGTAAGAATTTCAAGCTTCTTAGCAAACTCACTGCTGAAGTCATGAATCATTTTTGCAGCCTCGTTGTTGTTAGTAGCCTTTAGATAAGTATCCGCCATCTTTGTAAATATCTGGTAAAAGTGGATGTTCATATCCTCTATCAGCATTTCTTTTGTCCATAAATCAATACCTAAAGTAATCCGTTCTACCTTATCCCAAAGCGAAATCATCATAGAATTACACTGCTTCTTATCTTCAAAGCCTGCATCAGTAGCTTCCCATTCGATTTTCTTCGGCATCTTTTTCTCATCAAGCTGGATAGTGAACTTTATTTCGGATGTTTTCATGTTATTTCATTTTAAATTTAATTTGATAATGCAAAAATAAGTTATCTCTTTCAATAACATTTTGGTTAAGATTACAAACCTCCTCAATAATTTAAAATATTTTATGCTTCTTTTGGGATTTGTATTTCTTAGATATATTTTTATCATATAGTTTGAATTAAGATCGGGATTTATTATGAAGAAATATATAACCTTTTCTACCTGCTTATTCACCTTATTATTAATTGCTGCGCTCGTACCGGATTCAATGGCACAAAATAATTTTGGGGTTGGGATTAATGCCGGCGGTGGTACCATAGGTGGAAACCTTCCATCAGTCGGCAGCTTCAACACATCTTTTTTTATAGAGGGCAACCCAGGTTTTAAAGGTAATGTTATTTTGAGGCTAAGCTTTGATTATGCCGTAAATATAGATGTGCTGCTTCCTAAAAGCCCAAACAGATATATTCCCTATTTAAAAGGATTTTCACTAAAAGGAATAATGTCCCAAACGTTAAGCGGTCAACTTTATGTTGAAGAAGGAATCGGAATTATTATGTTAAACGACAGAACCTTCAGCAGTTTAAATGAATGGGATTCCGGTTTAACATTTTCAATTCTTCCCGGATTTGATTTCCGAAACAACGATGAACAAGGAATTAAGATTGGTGTTGGAACCGAATACGGTTTGACATTTACAAATACAAGTGTTAGGTTCTTGTCTGTTCATCTTCAAACGGAATATTATTTTTAATTAGTAATATGATGATTTGATGAAAATAATATGAATAACAGTTAAACTTTATTTTATATAAATTTATTAATTGTAATCTTGCTCTTACTCTTAATCCGAGGAAGATTAAGAGTAAGGTTAAGAGCAAGATTTATTGGATGAAGATTAGTTATTTATCCGAGACTATTTTCCCGGCTTCGAGTTCATCACTTAGACGTGTAGCTTTATAAAGATCTTTGATAGCCTCCATCATACCAACGGATTGAACAGCTACCGCCCTGTTCGTTTTTGTAGTAAAGATGAAATTGCC
>JAJYIL010000372.1 GCA_021790055.1 Bacteroidota bacterium | reverse complement strand
GAAATTTATTTACATCCGGAACAACTATGGTTTCACGCTTCTCTGCGGCAGTTCCGCAAACGCCCTTGCCAACCTCGATGTTTGTGCAGGCAACTTTTCCCTGAAAAGGACCGAGATACAATTTTATTCCGTCGAATAAATAAAATCCAACCCAGCTTATCTTTTCAAAAGTATGCTTAAGCGCGGCAGTAAGATTGGAAAGATTTGAAATCATCTTTTCATCTTTAGAAAGAAGCGATTTGAGCTGCACTAATAGCTGCTGATATTGATCTTCAAGGGAAAGATTTTTATCAACTAAAATTGTCTCAGCCACTTACCTTACCTTCTTTTTAACAGTTTTCATCTTCTTCCCGTTTGTTTTGGGTAATGCTTTTAACTTACCAAAAACATAAGGGATGGCATCTTCGATTTTCTCTATAGGGATTATCTTCAATCCTTCCTTTACAGATTCCTGAATTTCTTTGAGGTCTATTTCATTATCCCTTGGAATTAGGATTGTCTTTATATCGTTTCGTTTAGCCGCAAGCAGCTTTTCATTTAATCCGCCGATTGCAAGTACATCGCCGCGTAAGGTAATCTCACCGGTCATAGCAATGTTGTTCGATGCAGGCTTGCCGGTAATCGCTGAAAGAAGAGCCATAGACATTGTAATTCCTGCAGAAGGTCCATCCTTCGGTATTGCGCCTTCCGGCAGGTGGATATGGATTTCCCTTCCCTTAAAAAAGTTCGGATCGATATCAAACTTCTTTGCATTGGAGCGAATATAGCTTAATGCAGCCTGAGCAGATTCCTTCATTACGTTTCCCATTTGCCCCGTAAGCGTAAGCCGCTCCGAGCCAGTCATCGTAGTGACATCGACATTTAGAATTTCTCCGCCGACACTTGTCCATGCCAATCCGGTTACACTGCCGACTCTAAATTCTTTATCATGCTTGTGCAGCCTGTAACGCGGCACTTTCAGGTATTCTTCAACTTTGTTTTCGTCTACAATGAAATGATGCCTTCCGTTTTGCTTTCCATTTGAAGATTCTTTAACGACTATGTCTTTTGCAAGCTTACGGCAGATAGAAGCAAGCTCTCTTTCAAGATTACGAACGCCAGCCTCACGTGTATATTCGGTAATAATTTTCTTAATCGCCTCTTCGGTTATGTCAACATTCTTATTAACTAAGCCATGGTTTTCCAACTGCTTGGGAATAATATGCCGCTTTGCAATTTCAATCTTATCATATTCAAGATATCCCGGAAGCTCGATAATTTCCATCCTGTCCTGAAGCGGAAGAGGAATATTGTACCGGACGTTAGCAGTCGTAATGAACATTACCTGAGAAAGATCATAGTCAACTTCAAGATAATGATCGTTAAAAGTATGGTTCTGCTCAGGATCCAGGACCTCAAGCATCGCAGAAGATGGATCCCCTCTGAAATCCATGCTCATCTTATCTATTTCATCTAGCAGCATTACGGGATTTATAGAACCGGCTTTCTTCATAGATTGAATTATCTTACCCGGCATAGAGCCGATGTAAGTTCTCCGGTGACCTCGTATTTCAGCTTCGTCGCGTACACCGCCAAGGCTAATTCTTACGAAGTTTCTTCCGAGCGCCCGCGCAATCGATTTACCGAGAGAAGTCTTGCCGACACCGGGTGGTCCAACAAAGCATAAGATTTGCCCGCGCATCTGCTTTACAAGGTTAAGCACGGCAATATGCTCTACAATTCTTTCCTTAGGCTTTTCAAGTCCAAAGTGATCTTCATCTAAAATTCTCTGAACATGAGATATATCAAGATTATCTTTAGTCCTCTTAGACCACGGCACATCAATAAGCCAGTCAAGATAATTTCTAATTACCGTTGACTCGGGGGACATCGGTGGAGTTTTCTTTAGCTTGTTCAATTCCTCCAGCGCTTTTTCTTCAGCTTCCTTCGGCATCTTAGCTTTCTTAATCTGGTCTTTTATCTTAGCAAACTCCGGGGTACTGTCTTCTTCTTCTCCAAGCTCATCCTGCAAAATTTTTATTTGTTCCTGAATTATAAACTTGCGCTGAGTCTTGGCAATGTTCTCCTGAACTTTGTTATCGATTTCCTTTTCGATCCTGAGTATATCTATTTCGGAGTTCAGGATTTTTACTACCTCATAATATTGTTCTTTAAGCGTGAACTTCTGAAGTATCGTCTGCTTGACCTCTATAAGCTGATTAATATTTGCGGCAACATAAAACAATTTCCTATCAGGTTCTTCAATACTTTCAAAAGCTGAAATTGCCTCGTTAGGTACATTGCGGCTGATTTTTACATAATCTTTGAACAGCTGCGTCATCTGCCTGATAAGCGCATTCATCTCGTGGTCATTTTCAAGCTGCGGTACAATAACTTCAATCCTGGCTTCAAAGAAATTCTTATTGCCGGTAAATTCAATTATTCTTCCTTGAAGCAAGCCGTCAACCAAAATTTTCATCAAGCCGTTGGGCAGTTTAAGTATCTGAACTATCTTGGCAATTGTTCCCTCCGTATATATATCTTCCTTAGCGGGATCTTCGATGTTGGATCTTTTCTGAGTGGAAAGGAAAATATATTTTGTGTTATCGAGCGCATAATTGGCTGCTCTAATTGATTGTTCCCTGCCGACAAGTACCGGGTAAATCATGTATGGGAAAATAACTACGTCCCTAAGCGGCAAAACCGGAAGAACTTCCGGCATATTATCTACAATTGAATTTTCAGTTGCATCCTTTGATTCTATATCCACTGGTTCCTTCAATATAAACTCCTAAGTATTTCATCCTTTAAATTTATATTGAAATATACCAAAAATCGTTCCGGCTATCAAGGATGAATAGTTTGCAGCCTGGTTTGGCATAACAGAATGCGTCTTATTTACAGATCAATACCAGTTTATGATGGCTCAGCTTTTTTATAAGATGGGCGTTCACGAAAGACACGCAAAGTTTGACAACTTCTTCCGGCAGTACCCGGATTATGGTTTGCATAAAGCAGGTTACTGTGTAAACGCAGGTTTGGAATGGCTTGCGATTGGATGCAGATTTGTACCCCGACGATTGCATTCTTCTTGTCGACACAATCAAAACGCTTGAAAGCGGTACCCCGAATGCCATAAAAATTTTTGAAGAGATGGAAAAGAAAGGACAGCGTCCGGCAGGAATTTATCTTGATTAAGGCGACCTTGCCTTCTTATTCCTATATCAAAAATTTCCGAATCGCTGGAGAAAATTCCTATTCCGGGAAACAAGTAAGTATGGCGCTTGTACAATTCTAATGGAAATTCAATTGCCGATTTGCTCGGTCTTCAGGACAAAGAAATTGAAAAAATAGCTCCGGTTATTTTTCATAATCCGAGCAATCAAACTAATAAAAGAATTTTGATGAGTGAGCTCATATCTAAATACTCTAACCCAGACAAAGAACCGATATTTAAGAAATTTTCAATTCATTTCTTGAGTAAGCTATTAAAATATATTTACTAGTACAATTGTAACATCATTGGACATCATTACCTATCCTACATTTAGGATGTCCAATTTTGATTTTAAAAATTTCGAACAAATTGTTCGAAGGCGTAAACGTTCTACACAATCCAAAGAGATTGATATTTCTTATTACAATTATAGGTGACAATAGTCACGCAATTATTTAATTTTCGTTTATTTTTAGATATATTGTCCTTAATTGTTTGCTGATTGAAGAATTTTTTTTATTTTTCGACTGTTCAAGTAAATTAGTCGAGAGTAAATTATGTCAGAGAATTTATCAGGCGAAAAAACGCAAAACATTTTAAGCGCCGCACGCAGAAGATTTGCGCACTACGGATTTTCAAAAGTAACAATGGACGAAATAGCTGGTGATGTTGAAATGGGAAAAGCTTCGCTTTATTATTATTTCCCGACCAAAGAGGATTTGTTCAAAGCTGTGGTAATTCAAGAACAAAATGAATTTGTAAATTACATTGAAACTCTTTTTCTGAACCCGACTACTGCATCCGAAAAGCTGGATAAATATGTAGAGCAGCGACTAAAATATT
>JAJYIL010000371.1 GCA_021790055.1 Bacteroidota bacterium | reverse complement strand
TGACACTATGAGGATACAATGATTGGAAGTATAATATTAACCTTGGCGCTTGCCAGCAGTATTGTTGCAATGGTTATGTATTACTTAACCTTCAGGGGTTATAAAAACGCTTTAAACTTCGGAAGGCTTGCTTACCACGTTATGGCTATGCTTGTATTCCTTGCCGCCGCACTTCTAGAATATCTTCTGATAACTCACCAATACAGCTACAGATATGTTTTTGAATACAGCAGCAACGAATTGAAATCCGGCATTCTGATGGCTTCATTCTGGGGTGGTCAGGAAGGCAGCTTTATGTTGTGGCTTACGCTAACTTCAATTGTCGGATTGATTTTACAGAGCTATGCATCGAAGCGCGGAGACCTTGAGCAGAGAGTAATGACTGTCTTTACTCTTGCAACGTCGTTTATCCTTCTAATGGTTTCCCCGCTGTTCAAGAATCCTTTCGTATACCTTTGGGCAGAACCAATATTTATAGGTATAAAAAGCATTAACCCCAGCCTGATCCATTTGCCGTTTGTACAAAACTTCCTTTTTTCAGATGCTTCTTCTAACCAGGAATACGTAAAGATGAGTTCTACTCTGTTCAGCGCTCTTTCTTCCAGCGGAATTCCGGTTGGACAATTCGTAATAAACGGAAGAGGCTTGAACCCTCAGCTTACAAACTTCTGGATGCAGATACATCCGCCGATTTTGTTCACAGGCTTTTCTATGTCAACCGTTCCTTTTTGCTTTGCGGTTGCGGCAATGATGAAGAATGATTACAGGGATTGGGTTAAGCAGTCATTCCCCTGGCTTCTTGCAGCAGCTGGTATTTTAGGATTAGGAATTATGCTCGGCGGATACTGGGCTTATGAGATGCTTGGCTGGGGCGGCTACTGGGCATGGGATCCGGTAGAAAACTCAAGCTTTATTCCCTGGCTTGTTGCGGTTGCGGGAGTTCATACCTTGCTCGTTCAAAAGAAAAGCCAGGCAAAGGGTGACGGCATTGGAAAGTTTGCGAAGACAAATTTAATTCTTATGTCGATGATGTACGTTCTCGTCATCTACAGTACCTTCTTAACAAGAAGCGGTGTACTCGGAGACGCTTCGGTTCATTCCTTTGTCAACCCCGGAACAATTGTTTATTTATTCCTAATGATTTTTGTAGGAACGTTCCTTTTAGTAGGACTTGGAATGCTTGCTTACAGATGGAAATACATAACCATTCATACCAGGAGCGATGAAGGATTATTATCCCGTGAACTTTCATTATTTACCGCTTCAATAGTCCTTTGCGCTTCCGCAACTATTATTCTGATAGGTACTTCTGCGCCAATCTTCGGGCATTCTGTAAATGCTAAGTTTTACAATTCTATGCACATACCGATTGCCATAATTATCTTTCTACTAAATGGTATAAGCCTGCTGTTAAAATGGAAAGACACAAAAGGAAACGATCTGTTAAAGAAATCTCTTCCTTCAATAGTTAGTTCGGTAGTTTTAACCGCATTGATAGTCCTTTTCGGGGGAGTAAGCGATATACTTGTTATGCTGTTAATTCTATCCGTTACATTCTCTTTAATCGTCAATCTCGAAATTGCGATCAGAATTATCCGAGGCAATAAAAAAATGCTCGGAGCTTACGTTGCGCATATCGGTATAGCGATATTTTTACTCGGCGTAATCAGCTCTTCGGTATACAGCAGGGAGAAAGACTTAAATCTTGTAAAAGATGAAGTGCAGAAATTCTACGGTTATAATCTGATGTTCACCGGGTACGAACCGATTGATAATAATACCAAATATGCTTTCAATATAAAATGTACCAGAGGAAACGATGCATTTACTGTAAGCCCTATAATGTACATTGCAGACTTCAACAATAGCTTGATGCGCGAGCCTGCAATTTACTCTATGGCTACTAAGGATCTTTACTTTTCTCCGCTCGGTTACGATGATGGCTCTCAAACCGAAGGCGAGGGACCTGCTGTAGCGCTCACTGTCGGAAGCTCAACAAATTTCGGCGGCGCGAAAATAACTTATACTAAGTTTATTGCGCCTAACGTTAACACGATGATGGGCGGCGGAAATTTCCAATTAGGAGCCCTGCTTACAGTTGAAAAAGACGGTAAGACTTACCAAGTTCAAGCTTTAATGCAAAAGACCGGCAGGCAAATCGAGTTCGTCCCCGTCGAGCTTAAAGATGCCAACATCAGGATTAAATTACAGAAGATGGATCCAAACACGCAGAAGGCAGATATAGTCTTCTCAAAGATAAATGACAATAATACTGCAGCAGCTAAGCCTAAAGAAGTTCTAACTATTCAAGCAAGCACTAAGCCGTTTATTAATTTGGTGTGGACAGGAGTGCTTATAATGGTGTTCGGATTTTTCATTTCCGTTTCAAGAAGACTTAAAGAATCATTGACATAAATTAAATCTACTTAATGTAGAAATAGAAAGTCCGGCACAAAGCCGGACTTTTTCTTTCCCACCCTGGGAATGTGTTTTCCGCAATCTCTAAATTTTTTAATGCCCGTACTGAAATCCTAAAGTGATGGCAAACCCGGAGGGATCAACAGTAAAAGAGTAGCCTCCGGTATTGTCATCCTTCTTGGAGGCAAAATAAAATCTCGGCTCGATAAATATTTTGCCAATCAGCACACGACCGAAGACAGAGAAGAAAATATTTCCGCCGCTTTTAGAATCACTGGTGCTGGTAGGTATAGTTCCACCTAATAATCCTCCGCTTGAAGTTCCGGAATATGCTACGCTGTAAAAATAGAGATAATAACCGCCGCCTACGCCGGCATAAAATTTTGTATCTGCGTCTTTGATATCTAAAAGCTTATAGCCGAAATTTACATGAAGCGGGATAAGGTATATTGTTTGATCGGTTATATCCGGTTTGGGAGAATTAAATATATCGATAGTTTTTTTAGGATAGAAATCAATATCGCCGCTTAGAAAAAAATTAAACTTGTTGAACTCGGTAATCCCATCGACTCCCAGCATTAAGCCGTTATTCAATCCGGCACGCGGGCTATAGAAACCGACTTTCCCACTGTAGTATTGAGTTAACGCCGAATCTTTGCTCGTTACAGAGCTTTCTTTGCCCTGCCCAAAAGCAAATGCTGCAATTAATGTTATAAGAATAATCAATAATGTTTGTTTACTCATAATTTTCGTCCGCAAATTGTTTGAAAAATTTTAGGTCAAAATAAATATACGGACAAGATTTTCCCCGTTGCTAATATCACAAAGGATTGAATTTAAATGAAAGTATTATTCGGCAATTTAAAGCACCTTCTGCCTTGCCTTCTCCATAAGAGGTGAGAGCTTTTCCGCATAGCTTTTGTCCAGTCCTATAGCAGAAGTGCAATCTTTGATTGTTTGCTTGAAGTCCCATATTTCAAAATTCACAATTGCACGCATGAAGTAAGCCTCGGCATAGCCGGGATTTATTTTTATAGCCGTAGATAAATCATGCTCGGCGTCTTTCTGCTGGTCAAGATTTCTATAAGCCTTTGCTCTCAAGAAATATGCTTCCGCATAATTAGGACTAAGCTTAATCGCTTTTGAAAAATCAATTGAAGCTCCGTAATCCTCCTTTATCTCCAGTTTCAACATACCTCTAAACATATAGGCTTCAAGATATTCCTGGTTCTGCAGCGCAAAGTTTATATCTGCCATGGCACCATAATTATCCCTCAACCTATTTTTAATTTTAGCCCTGAAAAAATAAGATTCATACGATTTCGCATTCAATTCAATTGCCTTTGTAAAATCTCCTGCGGCATCATTAATTTTCTCCATTTTGAATCGCGCTATTCCTCTAAGTTTATATGCTGAGTCATTTCCCGGTTCTATCTCAATCAGCTTTGTTAAATAGATGGAAGCTTCCTCATAGTTATTATTCGCCATTTCAAGATCTACAAGAGCATTCAATGCCTGCGAATTAGCCGGGTCAATTGTCAAGATATGAAGAAAGTCTTTCTTAGCTCCTTTTTCGTCCATTAAAATTCTATTTATCTGACCTCTATGCAGGTATGCAATCAAATTATCC
>JAJYIL010000370.1 GCA_021790055.1 Bacteroidota bacterium | reverse complement strand
TTAGATAATATGCGCTGATTATCGGAAGTATTATTCCCGGGATACAGAACGAACCAATCGTGTACCAAATCTCGATTACAGAAGGTACAAGATATGCTAAGACGATTGAGAGAACGCCGGAAATTATTAGTCCGTAAACCGCATAAAGCTTTAATTTGCCTTCACCGGCTTTCTTGTTTAAGCGATAGATAAAATCCCTGCTGATAGTAGTTGCGCTTAAAAAGTAAAAGCTATTCAGCGTAGACATAATAGTTGCGAACATTGCCGCATAAAAGATTCCCTTTATTCCCTTCCCTAAAATTTTTTCTGCGAACAGCGGATAAGATAAAACCGGGTTCTTCAAGTTTGGAAGAACGGCACGGGCATACAAGCCGGTAGTCGTCGTCAAGAAATCAAAAAGAGCGAAAAAGAAAATTGAAATAAGAATTCCATACATTGCAGTTTTGCCATCCTTAGCAGCGTAGCATCTTTGATGAAAGCCGGGATCGGCAAAAGTCCAGAGTGCAATTAAGAACCAGACTATTATGAACGTAGGCGAAGCGCCGCCGGTAATTTGGAGATGATTTGCCGGGAGGTGGTTGTCAAGAAATTTTATTCCGCCGAAATCAGAAACAGAAATTATAACTACGATTATGAATCCGCCGAACATTACGAAGAATTGGATAATGTCCGCATATATATCCGAGCGGAAGCCGCCTTTGAATTGATAAGCGATTGAAAGCAGCACACCGATAACCAGGCTAACGATTATTCCTGTTCCGAGCATCAGAGAGATTATGTTTGCAGTCATTAAAAGATATGGCGCAGGAGAAACAAGTACAAAGACAATTAGTGCTGCTGTCAAGCCAACTTTATTATCATAAACTTGCGTCAGCTTATCCGGAATAGTGAAGAGCGAGGCAGTTCTGATTTTTTTTGCGAAGAAGATTGCAAATAGAAAAGCAAAGACGTAATAAGGAAATCCCTGAGTGAACCAGCTCATCAAGCCGTACCGGTAAGTAAACTCGCCAACGCCTAATATCCCGCCGTACCAGGTAGAAACATTTGTGAGAATAAAAAGAAACAGTCCGACTTTTCTTCCGGAAAGTAGGTAATCCTCTGCCTCATCTTTTGTCCTTCTTCCAAAGAAAAATCCAAAACCCAGTACCAGGATAAAAAATAAAATGACTATCGCAAAGTCTTCTACACTAAATGAGACCATTCTTTTTCAGTAATTTAAAGTCCCGTACAACAAATATTTTCCCACCTTTAATACGCAGCTTCACCTTTCTGTTTAACGCCACATTGCTCGTGCTTTCTTTTTCTCCGAATGGAAGAGAGACATTTCCCAGCGGATACTTAAGCCCTTCGGAAATTATTTTTGTTTTCGTATTGAATCCATATAGTGAAATCGTTTCTCCGGGAACCGTCTGAAATTCAACGGTTCCGGTGAAGGCTGAAAGAAAGGAATTTTCGGCTGCAATGCTTAGTTTTATTTTGTCGAAAAACTTAAGCACAATGCCGAGGTTGCAGAATGTGTGGTCAAGCCTGTCGCCGGTTACGCCAATCAATATTGCTTCATTAAATCTATTCTTGATTGCATGTGACAGGCATTTCTCTACGTCTGTACTATATTGACTTTTAACTTGGATAATCTTCGATTTGCTTTTAAAGACTGTTAAAGTTTCTTCTTCTATTGAATCGAAATCTCCGACAACAATGTCCGGGATGATGCTATATTTCCTGGCAGAGTTAGCGCCTCCGTCTGCACAGATTAATGTACTATACCCAATTTTCAGAAGATATAACACGTCGCTTTTACGAGGCGCTTTTCCGTTTGCCCAGATGATACACTTTTTCAAAATATTATAAACCTACCTGTATTCCCGCTAGGAAATTTCTTTCCGCCCAGGGAAAGAAATACTGACCGATTGCATTCGCTGAGAACAAGCTATCAAAAATATTGTTCACCTGCAAAAAGATTTTTGTGCCTTTTAACGCAGAAAATTCCTTCAGCTCATACGATGCAAAAAAATCAGCAATGAAGTATGCATCGTTTACGTTATCTGAATAGGAAACGAAACCTGGATATTTCTTCAGGTAGCTTGCAAGGTTCTTATCAAAATTATCGGAATAAAATTTACCCACGTATCTCCCGGTCAACTGAACAAGCAATCCTCCATCGCTGAAATTGATTCCTAAGTTAGTCAGGAAATCCGGGAAGCCGTTGATTGTATTTCCGCTAAGGTCAATATAATCGGCGGCATCAATATAATAAGTTCCAGTCAATATCTTGTTTGATGAGTACGTTATATTCCAATATAAATTGAAATCGTCATTTAGCTTGTACTTTGTCGAAAGTTCTATACCTTGGTGAACAGTGCTTTTCATGTTTCCAACAATCGGCTGACCGTAAATATCAACTTTCCCGTTGTCCACAATTTCATTCTGGAATAACATGTAATAAAAATTAAGCGAGGCTGAAAAATTCTTTTTAATAAATGAAGCGCCCAACTCAAAGTCGTTCATGGTTTCAGGATTAACCAATGGTTTGCTGTAATTGTACGTGCCGTCCGGATTCAATGCAAACTGGGGTACAGCGGCACTGCTCGTATCGCCCGCATTGTAATTTGCCTCATCGGAATTATAATAATCCGAAAGTCTCGGTTCACCGGAAACACGGGCGAAGGAAAAGAATATGTTCTGCTCCGGGTTCAATTTGTAATTTATTCCAACTCTTGGGTTGACGAATAGATTGCTGATGCTGAAGTCATGGTGAAAGAATTTTTCATTGTAAAATCTATATTTATGGTAAGCGAATTGTATTTCCCCAAGCAAATTAATCTTATCGCTCGGAGTATACGTTTCATGGACATAACCATTGAGGATGTCTTTAGCGCCGTTGTAATAATTAAATCTAAATCCGGTAGTAACTCCAACGGGTAAATCTTGACCAAAAGCTATACTGCCGTAGTGCGTAGAGCGGTGAATTCTAACTTCGCCGCCGATGATTGTTTCACCTTTATCACTTTTAATACTTACTCTTGGCACCCAGCCCCATTGGGTATTATCTACTTCGCCTCTTAGCAAAACATTCTGCGGATTCATTGTCGGATGAAAACCGTTCTGGGATGTCAGTTCAAGATAAGTGGTATCTGCCCAAGAACCGTCGTAATCAAAATAGCCGTCACCTGTAACTAAGAATAGAGCTGAATTCAATGTTACATCCGGGCTTAACTTCAGCTCATTTAGAAGCTCGTAATGCGGTTGAGTAAAGCTTTCTCTTTCAGACGGTCTCCTCAAAACGGTGTAGGTGTAGCCGGATGAATCAGCGCCCCAATCAGAGTAGTTTGCTCTTCTTAAGCTTTTATTTTTAATTGCAAACTTCGGAAGACCGGTATATGCCAAACCATCGGCGATTGGACCGCCGTATAAGTTAATCTGAGTGGTTAAATTCTTATCGTAACGTACGGCAGATAAATAGTAGGCGCTGTAATCAACCCAGGCGTTGTTTCTATACCCGCTGCTCAATATTTTTGAAAGCTTTGCATAGAATGAATATTTATTATCCACCAATCCGCTTGCAAACGATGCGCTGTACTTTCTTGTGTTATAGCTTCCGGCTTCAGAGGAAAAATTAAGCATTGGCTCGTTTGAAAATGTTGAAGTAATTATATTAATCGATCCGCCGATTGCTGGATAACCCGTAATGCCGGAGCCTGCACCCCGCTGCACCTGTATTACTGCTGTACTTCCGAGAAGGTCTGGCATGTCGAGCCAGTAAACATTGTGGTCTTCCGGATCGTTCTGCGGAATGCCATTTACCGAAACGGAAATTCGTCTCTGGTCAAAACCGCGGATTGTCAAATAGTTATAGCCGATTCCATTTCCGTTTTCGGAATAAAAAGTAGTTGAAGGAAGTTGGCTTAAATATTCCGGCACATCCTGCACGGTGTAGTTCTGCTGAATTTCTTTTTGTGTAATCTTACTGAAAGCCAGTGGAGTTACGCCCTGCTTGCCAATACTGCCTTCAACAAGAATAGTCTGGGAGGGAATAATTTTAGGCTGCAGCTT
>JAJYIL010000369.1 GCA_021790055.1 Bacteroidota bacterium | reverse complement strand
TCTTGAAACCATAACCGAACGGAATAAGTTAGGTGCTATAACTCTAGCAGATGTTTATTCTGCTCAAGTGCAGGAAGGAAATGCACAGTTAGGTTTAATTCAAGCGAATAATAATTTGGAAGTAGCCAAAAGCAATTTACTATATTATCTTGGATTGGACATTTTCGAGAATTATACTTTCGAAGATTCCTTAACTTCGGAGGAAGAAAATCAGCTTCAAACTAACTTATCCAAAGAATATGAGAGCGTATCCAGCCTTGTAAAAGAAGCTATAAATAACAGGCCTGATTATCAAAGCGCTATGCTGAATGTACAAAGTGCCGAAGAAGGAGTAACAATGGCTTTCGCCGGTCATTTACCAAGGTTAACTGGCAATTACGATTATTATTTGCATTCCAACCAATTAAATCAATTAAGTGATTTGACTAATAATCAATCTTATTCACTGGGACTTACATTAAGTATTCCGATTTTTTCAGGATTTAGTGTAGAGAATCAGGTAGAGCAGGCAAAAGTAAACGCTATGAATAAAAAAGTTGATTTGGAAGACCTGAGAAGGACTATAAACCAAAATATTCAGACTACGTATTTGAATCTTCAGGCAGCAAAAACAGGGCTGCAGGTAAGTCAAAACAATGTTAAAGCCGGCGAAGAAAATTTGAAAATCGCACAAGAAAAATACGCTCTCGGCTCCGGTACTTTATTAGATTTATTAACTGCGAACTATAATTATACTAATGCAAAGACAAGCTTTATAAATGCCGAATTCCAATATATCGTTCTTAACGAACAATTGAAATATTACCTCGGCGTACTTAACTACAAGATTTACGAATAAAATTTATTATAGGAGAATATTTAAAATGGCTAACGGGAAGAAAAAGAACTCGAAAAAGAAAATAATGATATTTTCGGGCATAGGAGTGCTTGTAATAGCCCTGGTGCTGATAGCAATCCTCGGAGGAAGCAGGGATGAAGTAGTTCCTGTTCAAGTTGAAAAAGTGGTTAAGCGTACTATTACACAAAGCGTAACTGCTACAGGATCGCTTAATCCTGAATTCAAAGTTGGAATTACCCCGGAGGTTACCGGTGAAATTGTCAAGCTGCCTGTTAAAGAAGGACAGTATGTAAAGAAAGGCGACCTACTTGTTCAGATTAATCCGAGTACTTACAAAGCTCAAGTTGAACAGTCTGAAGCCCAGCTGCAGGGTGCGATGGCGAGCTTAGCCAACAACAAAGCTCAATTAGATAAGGTTACCTCAGACTATAATAGAACAAAAGAGCTGCATGCGAAGAACTTATCAAGCGATTCCGACCTTGAAACTGCAAAGAGTGCTTACCTTTCTGCGAAAGCTTCTTACCAAGGAGCCCAGGCACAAATTCAGCAGATGCAAGCTTCTTTAAAAGTTCAAAAAGATCAATTAAGCAAATGCACCATTTACGCGCCTATGGATGGAGTTGTCAGTCAGCTTAATGTTCAGCTTGGCGACAGAGTGCTTGGAAGCTTTTACAGCCAGGGCACTAATATGATGACTGTTTCCGACTTAAAGAGTATGCTTGCTGTAGTAGATGTTGACGAAAACGACGTTGTACTTGTCTCCAAAGGCGATACTGCCATTGTAAATATTGATGCGTTTGGCAATAAGCAATTTAAGGGAATTGTTTACCAGATCGGCAACACTGCCGTTACTACCGGAACAGGCACCCAGGAACAAGTTGTTAATTTCGAAGTAAAGCTTAAATTTGTTGAATTCAATCCCGGATTCAGACCCGGTATGTCTTGCAATGCAAATATTGAAACAAAGACTTTGCATAATGTTATAAGTGTGCCGATCCAGAGTGTAACTGCGAGAAGTAATAACATGCTGATGAGTGAAAATGCCGGCGAATCAAATTCTTCCTCAACGAAGAAGAAAGATAACAGCAATAATAAGGTAAAAGAAATTGTATTTATAGTTAAGAACGGAAAAGCTGTTTCAGTGCCGGTCACAACAGGTATCAGCGATGATAATTATATTCAAGTAGTCAGCGGTCTAAAAGGCGGCGAAGAAGTTGTCAGCGGTAGCTACAGTGCAATATCGAAAGAATTACACGACGGTGCAAATGTGAAGGTTGAAAAGCTAAAAGCATTTACAATGAATAAATAATCTGACAGGGATAAAATGAATATTATAAATATTGAACATATTTCTAAGGTTTACCAGGTAGGTACCGAGGAGGTTCATGCGATAAGGGATATTTCGCTGAGGATTGATAAGAATGAGTATGTTGCAATCATGGGACCATCCGGCTCCGGAAAATCTACCTTGATGAACATGCTCGGGTGTCTTGATACACCTACATCAGGTAAATATGATTTTAACGGAGTCAGTGTAAGCGAAATGAGCGATAACGAACTGGCAAAAATTAGGAATAAAGAGATAGGCTTTGTCTTTCAAACTTTCAATCTTCTTTCAAGATCGGATGCATTGCATAATGTAGAGCTACCACTTATATATGCCGGCGTACCGGCGTTCGAAAGAAGAGAGAGAGCTGAACAAGCATTGATTGATGTAGGACTTAAAGAAAGAATGCATCACAAGCCTAACGAGCTTTCGGGCGGTCAAAGACAAAGAGTTGCTGTTGCACGCGCATTGGTAACTAAGCCGTCAATTATTTTGGCAGATGAGCCGACAGGAAACCTGGATTCGAAAACCGGTGAAGAAATTATGATTCTGTTTAATGAAATTTATGAAAAGGGCAACACTATAATTTTAGTTACACATGAAGAGTATATTGCCGAGCATGCAGCAAGAATAATTAGGATTAAGGATGGACTGATCGAATCCGACGCACCGGTTGCTAACAGGTACATCCCTAAACCACGGTATGCAGTTGATCATGCTTAGTATATTTTAAACCGGAAAAGATTGGAATAAATTATGTCAAGATTTGCTCTATTATCGTTTGAGTTCAAAGAGAGTATGATAATTGCTTTGCGGGCAATTAGATCCAACAAAATAAGATCGCTTCTTACCATGCTGGGAATTTTTATCGGCATTACAGTTGTCGTTTTAATGACAACTGCAATTAAGGGCATTGATAATTCGTTCCAGAAGGGAATAAGTGCTCTCGGTTCAGACGATCTTTACATTGATAAATGGACATGGTTCACCAACGAAGAGTGGTGGAAAATGAGAAACCGAAGAAATATAACCATGTCGGATTATGAAAAATTTAAAGAGATGGCAAAGTTGCCGGTTGCTATCGCGCCGGAAATTGACGCCAACCAATCTTTAAAATATCAATCTAATACTGTCGAAAGTGTTTTCGTTCTAGGCTCTACTGCAGATTATGTCCGAACTACAAACTTCGGTTTTGAACAAGGCAGATTTTTTTCTGAAGTTGAAAGTAAAAGCGCTCGTAATGTAGTTGTTCTTGGAAACGATGTTGCTAAAAAGCTGTTTCCGTTGGGGAATGCTTTAGGTAAAGAAATAAAGATTGGACCCGAACCCTTTAGGGTAGTAGGCGTATTAGCGGAACAAGGCAGCTTTATTCTCGGTTCATTTAATCCTGATGAACGTGCGTACATCCCGATCGGCTGTGTATTTAAATATTTTTCAAATAGGAGACACACGTCTGTAACAATTGATGTAAGAGCCGCCAGTACAGCAATGATAGCAGATACGAAAGCTGAAGCAGATGGAATTATGCGTAAGATACGAGGATTGACATATAATGAAGCTGATGACTTCGGAATAAACCAGCAGGAAGGATTGATAGATAATTTTAACAAGGTAACCGGTGTAATTAAAATTGCCGGGCTCTTTATTACCGGGTTGTCACTTTTCGTTGGCGCTATAGGTATTATGAATATTATGTTTGTTTCGGTTAAGGAGCGGACGAAAGAAATTGGTCTTCGTAAAGCTATCGGGGCTAAGAAAAGAACCATTCTTTCGCAGTTCTTAATGGAATCATCTTTTATTTGTTTAGTTGGAGGTGTTGCAGGGCTTATTGCCGCAATTCTCCTTAGTTTTTTAGTAAATCAGTTTATATCTACATCCGTGGATTACAG
>JAJYIL010000368.1 GCA_021790055.1 Bacteroidota bacterium | reverse complement strand
GATCTTAACGCTTGGAATTCCAGCCAGCAGTTCAGTTAAAAAAGAAAGCGGTTTTTCTAGCCAGGTAGGTGCAAGCTCGGATAGAAAAACAGCAACACCAAGCCCGAGCGGGACTGCAATAATAAGCCCAAGCAGCGATGAGAGCAGCGTTCCGTATATCATAGGAAGAGCGCCGAACACCTGCGAAAAAGGATCCCATGTTGTTGATGTTAAAAAGCCCCAGCCAAACTTCTTTATTGATAGTATGGAATGAGAATACATTTCCCAACCCATAAAAATTATAAGAAGAAAGACTAACACCGCAAAAAGCAGGGTTAGTCTTTCAAAAATTATATCACCGAGATTATTAGTTCCTAATATTTTATTTAAGAAAGTATTTCTCTTTGTACCGGATTTATCTTTACTCTTATTAAAATATTTCTGAATCTTCTCGAGTGATTCATTTTCTTTTATACTTGCCACGTGATTATACTGAACTAAAGTTTCTTTCCGTTACTGGTAATTGAATTAATTTTTTCAAGATCAAGCTTTTGAACAGGCTTTGGAAGTGGTGCATAATAAAGGCTTGTTGCATCGTTCTGACCCTTGGTAACAGCCCATCTCAAAAACTTAACAAGAGCCTCTGCGTGCTGATAATTTTTAATATCTTTGGGAACTACTATCCATGAGAACCCGCAAATCGGGTAGGAATTTTTTCCGTCGGCATTAGTAATAACCGCTCGAAGATCCTTTGGCATATGTGCCGCTGCACCTGCTGCTGCTTCGGAAACGGTATTGAAATTTACTTCAATAAAATTACCTGCTTTATTCTTCATAACACAATATGGCAGGTTATTTTGTTTTGCATAAGCTAATTCTATATAACCGATTGCGCCTTGAGTCTGTGCTATAATTCCGGCAACGCCTTCTGTTCCCTTTGCACCCAGACCAACCGGCCAATTTACCGCAATACTGTTACCTACTTTTTTTGCCCATTCAGGACTTACTTTCGACAAATAGCTTGTAAAAATAAATGTAGTACCGCTTCCTTCAGAACGATGTGCAACTATAATTGCTTTGTTAGGAAAATTTTTCCCCGGATTTAATTTAACAATTCGCGGATCATTCCATTTATAAATTTTACCAAGATAAATATCAGCAAGAGTTTCACCATCAAGTTTAATTCCCTGTCCAACTGACGGCAAGTTATAAGTGATTGCAACACCGCCCATAATTATCGGAAGGTGTACAACTTCGGTACCTCTTTTTTGTTTGAAGTTGTTCATCTGCTGTTCAGTTAATGGGGCATCTGAAGCGCCAAAATCTACAGTACCTTCGGTTAATTGCTGGATACCGCCGCCGCTTCCTATTGAAGCGTAATTAATTTGGATGCCGGTCATCTTGTTATAAGTATCGAACCACTTTGAAAAGATTGGGTAATCGAATGTTGAACCGGCGCCCGTCAGCTTAACCTGAGCATTAACCGGTATAAAAAGCATCCCTGCAAGTACAAAGATAGCTGCAACGATTTTAAATTTCATTTTATTTCTCCTAAGTAAATATAAAGAATATTAAATTATAAATTAGTTAAATATATTTTAGAAACTGACATAAAAAGTGACACGTGCAAGTAAGTCGGCAGTGGAGCCGGTATTACCAAACGATACAGATTCAACATTCGGCATAAGATGCACATTTTTCTCGACGGTCCAATCTATTGCGCCCATAATTAAGCTTTGCGTTGCGGTAGCATAATTTGTGTTTTTGTTTGATGCTGTAGTAGGAACGTAATTATCATACCTTGCAACAAGATGTAAATTATCCATTAGTGCTACCCATCCGTTTAAGCTTAGTCCGTTTCTCTGCAGTGTACCTGCGGCGCTAGTACTTACTCCATTTGCAAAATATTGACCGCCAATACTAAATTCTTTGTTCGCATAGTTAGCGATGATGTCGATTATCCTGTTATTAAGCCCGGCAGGTCCGTCGTTGTACTGTCCGTTGAGCAAAATTGTTAGTTCTTTTACAGGATTGTACTGCAAATATAAATAAGCGGCTTTATACTTGTTAGTGGGGACGCCGTTGCCGCTGTTATTACCAATCAGCAACCCGGATTTAAATTGATTTGAAAAGACTTGATTAAATGAAACGCCAAGGTCTCTTGAAGCAGAAATTCCGTGCAAGTCTTCAATTGTTTTTTCTATCGGTCTATAGCCGAATATTCCTTCAGCCATGTTGATTTGAGGTGTTCCCTGCAAACCGATTATAATGTTGCCGCCCTGGGTTACATTCTTCCACTGGATGAAAGCATCCTTTATCATTGTGGAAAGCTTACCGGTATTGTTTCCACCACCCAGACTTGATGCGCTCGGATCAGATTCCAAACGGAATTGGGCAAGAAAATCAGGGGCAACATTATAAGCAGCAGTTAAGTATATACGTCTGTAATCAAAAGCGCCCATACCTTTCTCTAATTTCCCGGCATTTCCTAAAGTGGAAGTTGGATTCACAGGATTGGCATTATCATGATTCACAACATAATAATAATCCCCGAAAAACAGTCCCGAAAAAGTCGGAAGATTCTGAGCGTTGGTTAGGCTGACAAAGAACGGGAGGGCAAGAATCAGCAGTGCGATTTTTTTCATATAATATTTCTCTCTTTTTAGTTATTAAATAGTTTTTAAATGTTTTTAGAATGTCGCAATCTTAAAAAATCAGTGCCCCAATTATATAAATAAAACCTGGCGCCAATGTTAAGCTACTGTTAAGGTTGTGTTAAGAAATTGTTAAGTCACAGGGCGGTATAAAGGTATATGGGTATATGGTATAAGTATATACGGCATCAAGCTGGAAGAATAACAATCCGTAATGCCTCAAAGCATTGCTTTCCTTTAAGCAACAAAAAAGAGAGACGAGTGAATTATACCCTATACCTTTATACCCTATTCCATTATACCCTATACCTTATACCATTATACCTTATACCATTATACCTAATGATCCTCACCAATAGAATTCAGAATAAAGTTGAGTAATTTTGTTTCGTTAAAAATTAAAGATGATAAAATGAACGTTTCTGATCTGGAAAGGCTTAAGGAAAAGCTGCCTAAACACCCGGGCATTCTTAGGAAAAATGATTACATGAACTCCGCTGTTTTAATTCCGCTTGTAATGATTAACGGCGAGTATAATTTTTTATTTGAAAAAAGAGCAGCTCATATAAGACAGGGCGGCGAGGTCTGCTTCCCGGGCGGAGAAATAGACCCGGCGATAGATTCATCCTGCAACGATACTGCTATTAGAGAGACGGTGGAAGAACTGGGGATCTCGAAAGATAAAATTTTAATCATAGGCAGCCTTGATACTTTAATCGGACCGATGGGCGTAACGGTTGATTCGGTTATCGGCATCCTCGATATAAAAAATATCTCCTCACTAAATTTTGATAAGAATGAAGTTGAAAAGATTTTCCTTGTACCGGTATCTTTCTTTGCAGAGAGTGAACCCGAAAAATATTATGTAAGACTCGAGATAAATCCAACCGAGATAAATAAGAACGGAGATAGAATTGATACGCTTCCGGTTAAAGAGCTGCAGCTGCCGGATAGATATTCAAAAACATGGGGAGGAAGAAAGCATCAGGTGCTTGTTTATAAAACCACAGAGGGCATTATCTGGGGATTAACAGCTGCATTAATTTATGAAGTAATTCAAAAGCTGCGGCAGTAGATTCGAATAAATTAAAAGTACATAGCAAGCCATACTGTTTCGGTTCCATCGTCAGTCCATTCTACACGGTGTTTTACGTGCGGAGGAATTATCAGGTAATCGCCTTTGGACATAATAGTCGGTTTAGGCTCTCCCATAAATTGTATCTTCGCTCTGCCCCGCATTACCATAACAAATTCATTCCGGCATTGATCATACCAAAAATTTTTTGGTGAAGAATGACCTTTCGATATAATCCTTTCTATCCGTACGTCTTTGACTTCAGAAATCTTTTCTATAACTTCTGCTGTAAGATTTTCCGGAACATTCTTAACAATATTTCTTACCTTCATATCCCGCTTATCCTTTTAAATATT
>JAJYIL010000367.1 GCA_021790055.1 Bacteroidota bacterium | reverse complement strand
CTGGCATTTCAGTAGATTAATTCCTTCTTCCATTTCTGAATGGATTTTATTTATTACCTCAAGTTTATCCACATCATTAATCATTTTACTCATATTAACTTCTTCTTCGTCTTGTGCATTCATTAAGCTATCTGTTGTTTTTAAGTCCTCCTTAGAAGGATTTTGGGGGCTGCAACAAGCGTCATTGTTTGAACACATATTTGCTTTGTCATTTTTATTGATCCAAAAGAATCCAATTACTATAGAAACAAAAGTAAAACCGGCGGTAATCGGTTTTGCAAACCCTATTATTGAAGAACCGAAAAGACTTAAATAAACTGTTAGCATTGGTGAGCCGCAGCAGCCTGTTAAAAAGCAACCGGCGAAATAAAGAAATCCTGCTAATGTGAATCCGCCAACAGTTCCTGCAATTCCTTTTTTACGTTTATCAAAAAAATTTATGACTGCATAGGCAGTAAACGCAGCAGTTAAGGCATAAGAAAGTCCGATAAAATAATCCTGCCTCTCAAAATATTGCCTAAGCGGACTTATTTCTTTTAGCTGGATCCATTCACTTGATAATCTGGCAGCTTGCCAAAACGAATAAGCAAAATGAGTCAGCAAGACTAATAGGAAAGAAGCTGTCGGAATTAAAATCTTTCTCAGACTGAATCGGGAAAATAAATCATCCTTCATTTATATTTTATCTCCTTTGCATCAAAGAAGAATTTTCCATTAACATCTTTTCTCACTTCACCTAATGCAACAATATTACTTTCCGATTTTGGCAATTCACCTTTATAAGCAACTGGTAATCCAATGCATGCGTCTTTACATCCAAGCGTAAACATATTTTTGTTATTAATTACTTCTTTTACTGTTCCTTCAACACTTACTAGACCGGCATATTTTCCCGGGCTTTCAACTAATTTATCAACAGATATTAGTTTCATTTCAGTATTTTGTGAAATAGCTGAGGTATTGTTGGGACCTTTGCTTAAAAACATAAGAACGGCTGCAATAACTAATGCTATACTGCTAATCAGTATTATCGCTTTTTTTCTATCCATGTTTCGCTCCTTGTTTTTTCTCCGCCCATTTCAGACGGTAAATGTTTCTTCAATAAGTTTAACATCATCTTTTAGGATGCTGATCAATCTTTCGGAATTAAGGGAGTAGTAAATCATTTTCCCATCGTTGCGGTATTTTAATAACTTCTGTTCATAAAGATATTTTAATTGGTGCGATGTTGCCGGAATGCTTAAGCCAAGAACGTTTGCAATATCACATACACAGATTTCACCTTTAGCAAGCGCAAAGATGATTTTAAGTCGTGTAAGGTTTCCCAGCGCTGCATAAAGAGAAACTAGTTCATCAAATTCTTTTTCTGCTGGCAGAGATTTTTTTACTTCATTCACTTTGTTAGCGTTGAAGCAGATTACTTTACACGTTTCCCCATTTGAATTTGATTTGTGAAGTTTTGTTTTCTTAGTTAGATAAACATCTGGCATATAACTTTATCCATATTGTCATTTTCGTATTTGCGAAAATATGCACCCCTAACTAATATGTCAAGCCATATAATTATGTGAAATCAAAATAGTATCTAAAATAAATTCCCTTATATGATTTTGTTTACAAACCCTTTTTTTTCATTTTTGCACCGTCATTCTTATTTATGGCAAATGATAAGTATAAGCAATAAATAATCTCATATCTAATTTTATATAAAGCAAAAGAGTTAAAACTTCACCACATTGCTGGCACTAAAAATGCTTTATATTAACTGCTGATATTATAAACCCGAAATGAATACTAAAATCCAAAATAAATTTTCCAAAAAAATAGTGGCTCTATCGCTTGTTGTGTCATTTACTCTTTTGGGCATGCAGGAAAGTAAGAATATATTTCATCCCCGCATGTCCGTTAAGCAGGCTCAGGATAAAGTTAGCGCTCAACCTGATTAATGCTGTCAAAATTGCAGCGACAAAAACTGTAGCTGTTGTACACACCATAAAGAAAATAAAACCAACAATCCAAAAGGCTGCGGCTGTCAGGTATCAAAAGATATGACTGACAAACCTTTGTCGATTCCCGAAAATATAAAGCTGCCGGATTATTATTCATTTCATACTACCATTTCACTCTCTGCCAATCCGCAATTAAAGAATTTATTTTTACTGAATTTAAAATCCTCAATTGAACATAATACAGATTTAAAAGTTATACGCTCTACAGTCCTTCTCATTTGAAAATTTTTAGACTTTAATTTTTCTTCAGTAAGAAATAAATACAGTAAAAAAATTATCAAATCATTTAAAAGGATATTAAAATGTTGAGTGTAACATTATCCCGTTTTGCAGGGAACTTAAAATTTTTATTTACAATAATTTTATTAGCTTCAACCTTTGGTTTTAGCCAGGGCTGGATGCACAGCGGTAATTTTAATCCCGATTCTTTAAAACCTATTTCTGTTTACGGAAAAATCATTGCCGATTCTTCCATGATGAACGGAATGTATTACCTAGATATAAACAGCGATAACTCTCCCGATTATATGTTGAACCTCGGTCCGGTTTGGTATAAACCAGATTCCAGTTCTACTCTAAGACCAAAGCTTGGAGATAATGTAACTATTTCCGGCGGTCTTTATAATGGGATGTTCTCCATTCCTATGATTGTTGTTGACTCTATCAACGGTAACTTTTGGCGTTCCGGCTTCGATTCATTCTGGAATAATATGGGAACTCATTCTATGATGGGCGGATTGAATAACAACATGATGAATTATGCTTTTGGATTCGCCCACGATTCTCTTCATTCTGTTTCTTTAACCGGCAAAGTAATGATCGATACTACTTTCATGTTTTATCATTATTACATCGATGTAAATAATGACGGCACTCCTGATTATTTTTTAAATTTCGGTCCGTCGTGGTATCAGACAAATTCAAATGTTTCATTTCCTACCAACGGACAAACTATTACCATCAAAGGCGGAATGCTTTCAACCGGTTTTATGAAAATGGTTATTGTTTATCAATTAAACGGAACTACGTGGATGGACTCAACCCAATTCGGAAATCATTTGGGCGGAGGCTGGATTCACAACGGTATGATGCAATCGCAAAAATTTAATGACCCTTTCGATTCTACTGACTGGATGAATATAAATCCCGGATGGCTTCAAAGCGGAATGATGGGCGGCGGCATGATGCCCGATTCTTTGTACTGTCAAATATTAGCAACCTTCCCACAAGATTTTCCCGGTATGTCCGGACAAAGTGCATTCGCCGGTTATGAGATTGGAATCTTCAATCCCGATGGAACAAACAACATGATGCAGTCCGGACAAATGGGTGGTGGGATGAGTTTTAACTCTCAAACAAATTTCCAGCTTCACTTTAATAACATGCAAACAACTGGCTTTAACGTTAATCCAAATAATTTTAAAGTAAAATACTGGAACAATCAGAACAACTCCTGGGTAACTGTTTCAAACGCGGTTGTAAATACTTCAACTAATACAGTCACATTTTCTCAAAGTCAGGTAAGCAATTATGTTATTCTTACCGCTGACAAAGTAACAACCGGTATAACTGATTATAAAAATTCTATACCCGATAATTTCAGCCTCCGGCAAAATTATCCTAATCCATTTAACCCAAGTACTACTATTGAGTTTTCAATAAAAGAAAATTCAAACATAAAACTATCCGTTTATAATTTGTTGGGACAAAAAGTAACTACATTGATAAATCAACCGATGAGCGCCGGCGTTCACAGCGTTCAATTCAACGCGGATAATTTATCATCCGGAATTTATTTTTATAAATTAACTGCCGGCGAAAACAGTAAAGTCATGAAAATGGAATTGCTTAAGTAAAAATCATCAGCAAATTAAAAATTAATCAAAAAAGCCTGCCTCGTTTTATCACAACGGGCAGGCTAACTATATTAGCTAATTTTCTTGCTCTTCCCCTAAACTTCATTTATCTTTGTTAAGAATATTTGACATATGTTAAAATTTTTTAACAATAATCCTTATGCTACTTCATAATACTTTTAATGAAATCTTCTCGTCTCAATCCAACATAGCAGTTATACGAGAAAT
>JAJYIL010000366.1 GCA_021790055.1 Bacteroidota bacterium | reverse complement strand
TTCCTGCAAATAGTCCGCTTCCCAAAACGTCGCTTTATTTGTTGTTACTTTAACGTAAAACAAGTCGTCAATATATTCTTTTACAAAGTCCATCTAAAAAATAAGTATTAATCTTAGAAGTAAAAATTATCAAAAATCGTACCTTATACTAAATTATTATTTTACTAGGAAAGTGCCTTTGAAATCGGAAAGAATTTCTGAGGAAATTGCTATGGAGATGAAAAAATTACTGTAAGTAATTACCTCTTTCTTAAAAAATAGTTACAGTTAGTATGTACATTTCGAGTCAAATGTCTAATATTGGACATAAAAGTTTGGAACTTATCTTTTTTCGGTATCCTTTAGATTTTTAAACTCACCATATTTTGAAACAAAATCCATCAAGAGCTCTTTACGATACTCGGCAAAAAAGCCTTCAAATTCGTCTATAAGTTCTTCCCTGTTTTTACCCCTAGCACAGGTTAGATTTTCAAACACCATATCCTTTAACGAATTCAATGTTGCCAGATTTGAAATTACTCTTGAAAACCAATCAAAAATTGCTTGGGTTGTGTCCGCTTTATAATTAAAATTTCCTAACATTTCTTTATATTCCGGCATATTTTTTCCGATTAATTAAAATCCATAATCATTAAAGGCTTTTTAAAATTTAACCAAAATATTATTTATTGTAAATGCGTATATCTACCAATTACTGGAGCAAAAAAAATGCCTAACGATAAAGTAAATCCAATGAAAAGATTTTCAAATCGGGTCGACGATTATATTAAATCCAGACCTTCCTATCCCGAAGCAATTATTACTTTTATGCAAAACGAGTTAGGCTTAATTCCGGAGGATAAAATTGCCGACATTGGTTCCGGCACAGGAAAACTTTCGGAACTACTATTAAAAAATCCAAATATGGTATATTGCGTTGAGCCTAACAAAGAAATGAGAGAAGCAGCCGAAAAAATGTTAAAAGGATTTCCAAATTTCATCAGTATAAACGGCACTGCTGAGAATACCGGGCTAGAACCTAAATGCATAAGATTTATAACTTGCGCTCAGGCGTTCCACTGGTTTAATCATGAAAAGGCTAAAAGCGAATTCGAAAGAATACTTTTATCGGACGGCTGGGTTGTTCTTATCTGGAATTCAAGAGTCATTGATTCTTCGAACTTTATGAAAGATTATGAAAAATTTTTGTTAGAATTCTCCGTCGATTATTCTCAAGTCAATCATAAGAATATTGGTGAGAAAATCCTTAACAACTTTTTTTCAAATTACAGGAATATTATTTTCCCTTATTCACAAATATTTGATTTCAAAGGACTAAGATCCCGTTTGCTTTCATCATCTTATATACCTTCAGAAACAAATGCCCGATACTGTGTAATGATGGATGGGCTTAAAGATCTTTTCGAAAAATATGAGATTGACGGCAACGTAGAGTTCATTTACAATACTGAAATTTATTTCGGGAGAATGTAATCTAAATTATCTTTTCAAGTGGTATCTGAAAAAGTCTTACCTTGTCGTCTTCCTTAACCAACTCATTATTTAACTTTGTTATTTGCTCTATTAGATCAAGAAGAACTTCTTCTTCCTGGAATGCAATCATTCTAACCGAATTGTAACCTGGAAATGTTCTTGACCCCAGATGGGCATCGGTTGTATGCCCTTTACCTTTTACATTTTCCCATTCGGTAAAAAAAAACGATTTTCAATTCATCCAGCATGCTGGAAATCCTCTCATCAAGAATGTTATGATAAACTATAAATACTATTTTCATTTCCGCACCTTTCTAATAAATTATTTTTAAGGCAACGAAATACTTTTCCTTTTTCTACCCGGAATCAATTTAATGAAAATCTGCTTCAATCTTTTTATTGAAACATCATCGAGCAGAGTATAGACAACCGGCACAATAAACAGAGTAAGCAGCGTAGAAGTAATTAAACCTCCGATGACTGCCTGCCCCATTGGAGCTCTGAATTCTCCTCCTTCACCCAATCCAAGAGCAACCGGCATCATTCCGAATATCATCGCAAAGGTAGTCATTAAAATTGGACGGAGTCTTGTGGGTCCTGCTTGGAGCAAAGCAGCAAACCTGGATAATCCTCTGCCTCGTAGAACGTTTGTGTAATCTACCAGGAGAATACCGTTCTTAGTGACCAATCCCATCAGCATTATGATTCCAATTAATGAAACCACTGAAACTGAATTACCGAAAATAAGCAGCATTAACACTGCACCAATCATAGACATTGGTAAAGCAAGCATAATAGAAAATGGATGCATAAAGCTTTCAAACTGTGCGGCTAATACTATATAAACAAATATAATAGCTAGTCCAAATGAAAGAAATATATTGCCGAATGATTCAGCTTGCATTTCACCTTCTCCAACAACACTTGCTGAGTATCCAGGTTCAAAATTTATTTTGTTTATTCCATTCTGAATATCTGCCAGCGCATCTCCTAAGAATCTTCCAGATAGATTTGCATCAATTCTTATCTCCTTTTGCCTGGCATACCGGTTTATTTCGGAAGGTCCGACACCCTCACTTACTTTTGCAACATCGGTAACAGGAATAATTATCGCGCCGTCGCCTTGACCATTTTTATTGCTTTTCAGCGTAAGTCCGTTTATATCATTTAAACTAGATCTGTCCTCCTTTTTCAACCTAACTCTTACATCGTATTGTTCATCTCCCTCTTGATATTGAGTAGCTACATATCCATCAACCATAGCTCGAACTGATGTAGCAATTACAGCAGGGTTAACCCCAAGGTCCGAAGCTTTTTCTCTGTCTATTAATAATCTAACTTCCGGCTTTGTGGTTTGAAGACTGTTTTCGACATCAACTGTACCTTTTGTAGAACGAACAATTGCTTCAACCCTATCAGCATATTTAGTCAGCTTAGTTAAATCATCTCCGCGTACACTAAATGCCAAAGGCTTTTCTCCTCCGCCTGGTCCTCCTTGAACGCCATAGCTTAAGTTTGCGCCTGGTAAAAATCTTAAATCTCCCCTAAGTGCAGATATAATTTGCTTGTCGCTTCTAATTCTATCCTTTTTATGAACAAGCTTTACAAGGATAGTTGCTCTTGTAACCGGATCATTGCTTGCACCGATTGTAGTAAGAACAGTTTGGACTTCAGGAAATGTCTTAAGCTTATTTTCAACTTGAGCACATATATTACCGGTTTGTTCCAAAGAACTTCCCGGGGCAGCATTAATTGTAATTGTAAATTCGTTCTGATCAGTTTCCGGAAAGAATTGCGAACCTAATGTTCCCATTAAAAAAAGACTGAAAATAAAAATCATAATTGACGCAAAAATGACAGTCTTCCGGTGGGTTAGTGCCCACTTTAGCGCTGATTTATATTTTGTACTTATTATGGAAAAGAAATGGTTAAAGTAATACAGAAATCTTTGCAGTATGTTTCCTTCCTTGGAAAGATTTTCATCTTCCTTGTGAAGCCATTTTGATGATAGCATCGGCGTTAATGTAAATGCAACAAATAATGAAACAAGAACAGCAACTGAAATCGTAATTCCAAACTGGTAGAAAAATCTTCCCACAATACCGGGCATAAAAGCCACCGGAATGAATACAGCAACTATTGTAAATGTTGTTGCCATAACTGCCAGACCAATTTCCTGCGAAGCTGATTTTGCAGCTTCAAACGGAGTTTCTCCCTGGTGCATGTGTCTGTAAATATTTTCTATCACTACAATTGCATCATCGATTAGCAGACCCACTGCAAGAGATAATGCAAGCAGCGACATCATATTCAAAGTAAAATTGAGCGCATACATAATTATAAAGCTTGCAATGATTGAAGTCGGCAGAGCAAACGCACTAATAATGGTAGCTCTCAAGTTTGCAAGGAAGAGAAAAATTACAATAACAGCAAACAAACCTCCATATAGTATATCGGAAAGAACATCGTTGATCGTGTCTTTTATATAAGTACTATTATCCTGGGCAAGATAAATCTGCATACCCGGCGGAAGTGATTTTTCAATCCTTGCCAATTGTTTTTTAACGTCGTCTGCAACCTTAACGGTATTACTGCCAGACTGCTTAATTATATTCAATCC
>JAJYIL010000365.1 GCA_021790055.1 Bacteroidota bacterium | reverse complement strand
ACGGCTTAAAATATATTGGAGAGATCTATTAAGAAAAGGCGGTAAAATTAAAAGCGAAATATGAAAACTCTCATGATGTGCAGGATTCAGTTCAATCTATAGAATATTATAATAAGGTTATTAGTCTTTTAAAGGAAGGAAGAAAGTACTTCCCGAATGATTCGGATCTATTGCTGATGCTTTCGAATTCTTACATCGGCGCCAATAAAATTGAAGTTGCGATGGATGCATTTAAGACCGGGGTTGAGCATGAGCCGAATAATAAGTATTACAGGTATAACTACGGTGTACTATTATTAGGCGCCCAGAATTTTCCTTTAGCCGCCGAAGAATTTGAAAAGGCAGTACAAATTGATCCCGAGTATCAAAATGCCATCTATAATCTTGCCGTTACTTACGTAAAGTGGGGTGCAGAGTTGGCAAAGAAAAGCCAGGAAAAAAGCGACGCAAACGCCAATACTGCCCCGGACACAAGCTATGTTGAAAAATACAGGAAGGCAATTCCTTATCTTGAAAAGTCAGTACAGATGAAGCCGGACGATGCAAATACGTGGGAATTGTTAGGTAGAGTTTACACCGCGCTGGGAAACCAGGAAAAGGCAAAGAACGCATTCGACAAAGCAGATCAACTGAGAAAATAATCTCTGGATACTTGATGCTTGATTCTCGATCCTGAATGTTCGGTGCTTGAATTGCGATAAACATCCGGTACTTTGAATCGAATATAATTCATGCCGAAATTATCTTTCAGCTAAGTTGGAGAGATGATTCCGGCATCTTTATTTTTAGGTAGAGTTGAGCTAAATTTATAATAATAATATCATCAGATATGGAATTTAAGATTTAACAAAAGGTAAGGAAAGATGAATCAAAATAATCCTCAACAACAGGGGCAGCAAATAAACATTGAGCTCGGAGAGAAAGAAGCCGAGGGAATTTATTCTAACCTGGCAATTATAACTCATTCGCCGGCAGAGTTCATAATAGATTTTACACGTATCGTTCCCGGAGTTCCGAAAGCAAAGGTACATGCGAGAATTATTACTACTCCTCAACATGCAAAAATGCTTATGAAAGCTCTGAAAGAAAATATAGAGAAGTTTGAAGCGAGGTTCGGTGAAATACCGCTGGATATGCCGCAGAACCAGCACTTCGGCTTCGTACCGGCAGGTAAGGATGAAAAGGTTAACTAAGCAGATAATTGAGAATTAAGAATATTAGAACAACTGAACGAATGAGAAACCGAAACCCAATATTTGTAAAATGTAGTTATATAGAATGAGAAATAAGGTTTATATTGAAACTTACGGCTGCCAGATGAACGTAGCCGACACGGAACTGGTGATGGGTATTCTTAAGAAGAACGGCTACGAAATAACGAAGGATGCAGATAATGCCAACGTAGTTCTGCTTAACACTTGCAGTGTTAGGGAAAATGCCGAGCAAAGAATTTACGGCAGGCTCGGTAACTTTAAAAACATGAAGAACTCGAAGCCCGAACTAGTAGTTGGAATTCTCGGCTGCATGGCTGAAAGACTTAGACAAGACCTGGTGGAAGATAAAAAAATTGTAGATGTTGTGGTTGGTCCTGATGAGTACAGGCATCTGCCGGAGTTAATTGATGCAGCCTTCAACGGAGGAAAAGGAATCGGCGTCAGGCTTTCAAGGACCGAGACTTACGATGATATTATTCCGTACAGGGAGGACGGGCTGCAGGCATGGATTTCAGTTATGCGCGGATGCGACAAGTTCTGTACTTTCTGCGTAGTTCCGTTTACACGCGGAAGAGAGCGCAGTAGGTTCCTCGGTTCTGTTGTAGATGAAGTCAGGCAGCTTTCCATGCGGGGATTTAGAGAAGTAACGATGCTTGGACAGAATGTAAATTCCTACAAGGATAATGAAAATGATTTTGCAGACCTGCTTGCTGCGGCTGCGCAAGTCGATAGAAGAATGAGGATACGCTTTACTACTTCGCATCCGCAGGATCTATCCGACAAGCTTTTATATACAATCGCAGAGCACCCGAACGTCTGCAATTATATTCATCTCCCGGTACAGTCCGGTTCAGATAGAATTTTAAGATTGATGAACAGGACCTATAACATTGAACAATACCTTGGCTTGATCGAAAAAGCTAAGAAGATTATACCGGGCGTAAGCTTCTCTACAGATATTATTTCCGGCTTTCCGACTGAAACTTATGAAGACCACGTAATGACGCTGGATGTAATGCGAGAAGTTAGATACGACGGCGCTTACATGTTTAAATACTCGCCCCGGGAAGGGACTAAAGCTTATAAAATGGAAGATGATGTTTCTGAAGAGATAAAAACCAAACGGCTTCAGGAAATTATAGAACTTCAGCAGCAAATATCATTTGAGAAGAACCGGGAATTGATTGAGATGGAAGAAATTGTTCTTGTAGAAGGTAAAAGCCGGAAATCTGATGAGTTTCTAACCGGGAGAACAGATACTAACAAAGTAGTTATTATCCCTAGCCACGAAAACATTAAGGAGGGAAGCTACGTCAAAGTGAAGATAAACCGTGCAACCTCCGCAACACTTTTCGGCGAGTTTGTTGACTTCGTATATCCGGATGAAAATAAAATAGCATTGACGGCGTAGTATAAGATGAGATTGGTAAGTTTTTTTTATTCATTATTTCAATTTATGCAACCATACACTTTTGAGTAATAGAATAGTGGAGTAATTTTTCCATAACTCAATTATTCCAAAGGTTTGCAAGGCTTCAGTTATTATGTTAAAGAGATTTTTATTCCTTTCAACAATTATGTTCAGCGTAGTTTCCCGGGCAGTATTTTTATATCCGCAGGAAAAGGATATTGTTCTTTACCTAAAACAAATAGAAGCCGGAAACAAATCTGAAGTAATAAAAGAACTCCCTGCACTTCTAAAGAAATATCCAAATGATCCTTCAGTAATGTTCCTTAAAGGCGTGCTGACAGATGATGGGCAGAAAGCTGCGGAAATTTATTCCAATATTCTTCAGAACTATCCCGGCAGCCGTTATGCCGACGCATCGGTTTACAGGCTATACACCTTTTATTTTGCCACAGGCAATTACAAAAAAGCGACAAATTATTTTGATATACTAAAGGCGGAATACCCTAATTCGCCGTATATCTCAATTGCTAAAAGAAATATTCCCCCCAAGAACTCAAAAATATTAACCGGTAATTCCAATAAAAGCCGTACGAATGAAATGGCAGCAAAACAGACTGCTGCAATTGCTTCGGCAGAAGATTATAAATACACAATTCAAGCGGGAGCTTTTACGGTTTTAAACAATGCAGATGCTTTGATGAAAGAATTTAAGGACGCAGGATATTATTCCAATGTCGAAGATAAATTAGTGGGCGGCACTAACTTTCATGTAGTCTATGTAGGAAAGTTTGTAAACGATGATGATGCACGAAATTTCTTGACGCAAATAAATTCAAAGTATAATCTTAACGGTGTTGTAGTAAAATTTGACTCACAGAATTAAAAGTAAGAATCGGGAAAGCCTTGAAGCTAATATTTATCGGTACAGGTTCGGGCGTTACATCGTTAAAGAGATTCCATTCTTCCTTACTGTTTTCAGAAAAAGATTTTAAATTGCTTGTTGATGCCGGGGATGGGATTTCCAAAGCATTGCTTTCACAAAAGATATCTTTCAAGACAATTAATGCAATAATAATTTCTCACCTTCACCCCGATCATTTCAGCGGTCTTGCTTCTTTGATTGTACAGATGAAAATATCCGGAAGAAAAGAGGGGCTGACAATATTCGCTCATCGTAGCTTGGTTAAAGTAATTGAAAATCTTCTCCTTCATTATTATATTTTTATAGATAGGTTAGGCTTCAAAATAAAGCTTGAAGGATTTGAGCATGACGAAAAAACCGGGCTGTCAAATGATTTTTCTTTTACGTCGAAACAGAATACTCATCTTGATCACTATAAGGCTTTCGATAAAAAAGGATCTTTAAGCTTTTCATGCAGCAGCTTCTTATTCGAATATAAAAACCAAAGCATCTTTTACACGGGAGACGTAGGAAGTATAGACGACTTATTCATCTTCAGCGACAAAAA
>JAJYIL010000006.1 GCA_021790055.1 Bacteroidota bacterium | reverse complement strand
ACCAATTACGGTTCAGTCGAATTCTGCCGGCATTAGTAATCTTTTAAGTGAAATTGAAAATAAGCTTAGTTCTAAAAAATCTTCTGTTGGAAGCGATAAAAAGGAAACAAAGACTTCAACCGCAGTACAGAACATCGTTAATTTATTATCCGGTATTCTTCAAAGCGGTAACGTCATCAAGTTAAACTTAAGCACCAACGGCAATACTATTAATCTGGAAATTGTAAACACCGGAAATGGCGAAGCTAATACAGGTGAAAGCAATGGCGCCGATCTTTTAGGTAAGGCAGGTTATTCTGTATCGGAAGTTTCTAATAACTCTAAAAATACTTCTTTATCAGTTGAAGGGAAAAATACAAATCAGTTTTCAACTGCAACAGTGCAATCAAATAACAAACCACAGGAATTTATAATTCCATCTGAAACAAAAAGTAAATTGAATTCACAGGTTGGATTAAGCGCAGAAGAAACCCTAAAAGAAGTAATATCAAGTGGAAAGAACCCGGTTAAGTCGAACTTAGCAGCTATCCCCGGTATTGAAATGGATAATAATGGAAATGGAATAAAGCCGCTTGAAACATTGAATAGCACAGAGGCTTCTGCACAAGTTAATAATCCAATAAATCAAATTGCTAAGGATCCTTCAACTGCGAAGAACAAACCGGGAGAAGACAGGTTTATTGTTTCTATTTCTAAAATAGTTGAAGGCTCATCAGAAGCGTTTAATACTAAGGATTTGAAATCCTTTGCACAGGGGAAATTAAACGGCGATATAAAAATCAAAATAGAAATAAAGAACGCTGTGCCGAAGGATTTGCCAAATGACCCAAAACTTAAAACCGGAATCGATAATACAATTACAAATGAAAAGTTTACAACGGATTCAGCTACCATTCAGGCAAAGGCGAAAATAAATGGAAACTCAGGAACAGAAGCTGACAAACAGGTTCTTTTGAACCTGAGCCGTACCGGTGCAGCAAATGTGAAGAGTACAGACGTAAATATAAAACCTGAAGCAGGGACGGCTAATCAAGTAAGTTTGGAAAGCGGTTCTGCCCTTGAAACCGGCAGTGGTTCACAATCAGGAGCCTCGTTTAACGATATGTCTAAGAAGACGACCGGCAATAATAACCGTGAGTTCCAGGGGACACAACAAAAAAAGACGGAATTGCCTTTCACAGTTCCCAACCATGAGCCTCCGGCAGAAATATCAAGTCCGTTAAAAGAAAATTTTATTAAAAATAATATTACTTCAAACGAACTTCCAAAGACTTATGAGCTTTCGGAAGCAATTAACGAAATTAAGAGTTTAATATCGCAGGGAAATACAAAGAGCGCAGTGCTTCAGTTGAAGCCGGAAAGCCTTGGCAAGTTAAAAATAACTCTTGATGTCAACTCGAATATAGTTCGTGCACGAGTTGAAGTTGATAACGAAAGCGCTAAGCAGGCAGTTCAAAATAATGTAGCTGAGCTTAAACAATCCCTTAGCCAGAGCGGCATGCAGTTGAATACATTTTCCGTTAATATTTCGGGCGGAGAGCAAAAGCCTGGAAAATATCTCAACCAGAAGAAAAAATCGAATTATCAAACTATCAAGGTAAATGCTGAAGATGAACAAGAATCTTATTCAACTAAAAGCCTTGGATATAATACTTATGAATATTTAGCATAGGAGAAATTAAGATGGTGAACGGAGTAACAAACGTAATAAACAACACGACTGATACTACACCCCAGACCAGCAGCAGTTCAACAATGAATAAGAATGATTTTATGAATCTGCTGATTGCTCAGATGAAAAACCAGGACCCGATGAGCCCGATGGACGGTACCCAATTTGCGGCACAGCTTGCGCAGTTTAGTTCGCTCGAGCAGCTTCAGAATCTGAACGACTCGATGACAACAAGCATTAATGCAAATTATGCATTAACGCAATCTATCAACAACACACTTTCTTCAACTTTGATCGGCAAAGAAGTAAAGGTAAGCGGAGGCGCTCTTCAAAATAACGGTCAAAGCTCTGTTGAATTAGGATATACTCTTCCCGGAATGGCATCTTCAGTTACTATAAACATTAAAGATTCGAATGGCAACATTGTGAAGTCTTTTAAAAATTTACCAACGACTCAAGGCGACAATAAACTTTCCTGGGATTTTACCGATAATAATGGTAACAAATTACCTAACGGTAAATATACATTTGAAGTAACAGCAAAAGGAACCGACGGCAGCGATATGACAGCCGATCTTTACAAACTTGGAACCGTGGATGGAGTAAAATTCTCCAGCACAGGCGGCACTACGCTAACGGTAGACGGCGCAGATTATCAGTTGTCGGATATTTCTGAAATCCTTAGTGCTAACGGAGGCAACTAAAATGGCTCAGATAAATGGAATAAGCGTTCCGTTTATTCCGATTACTCAAAGCAGCGAGATTACATCCGGCAAAGCCCAAGCCGGATATGAAAGCTTCGGCTCAATATTCGAACAAGAGCTTGATAAGCTGAAATTTTCCAATCATGCTTTGAAGAGATTGGAAAGCAGAAACATTCAATTAGGCAACCAGGACTTGAACAAAATCCAGGATGCCGTAAACAAGGCAGAGCAGAAAGGCTCTAAAGATTCACTTGTAATGATGAACGATACAGCATTCATTGTAAATATACCAAACCGTACCGTTGTTACGGCTTTACCGGTTGGTGAAACAAATGAAAATGTTTTTACGAATATTGACAGCGTGGTGTTTGCGTAGGATGGTAATTACGCAAGTTATTTTGTTATTTATGGAAATGAGCATTGATAATTAATCCATGAAAATTGAATATTCAATTCTCAATGCCAACTTTCAACTAATTAAAAAGTTAAAGTATTTATTAATTAAGTAATAAGATTAAGTATAAGAATTTCGAAGTAATTAATTAACAATAGAGCGGGACCTTTTAGGACGCTCTGGATTCTGCCGACTGACTGAAGCAGGATCAAATAAAGATAAATCCATAGGAGGTTACAATGGCACTTCTTAACTCATTGTTTTCCGGCGTATCCGGTTTACAGAATCTTCAATCGATGATGGACGTAATAGGCAACAACATTGCCAACGTCGATACCATCGGTTTCAAAAGCTCAAGGGTTACATTCAGCGATACTTTCAACCAGCTTATTAAATCCGGTACAAATCCTACCGATTCGACAGGCGGTACAAACAGCTTCCAGATAGGCTTAGGTATGAAAATAAATTCCATCGACAGGAACTGGAACCAGGGAACTTTTCAAACTACTGGTATAACTACTGACTTAGCTCTACAGGGTCCGGGTATGTTTATACTTAACAGCAACGGGCAGAATTATTATTCACGCGCAGGCGCATTTGAATTTGATTCGAACGGGAAGCTCGTGGATCCTCAGAACGGTGCAATTGTGCAGGGAAAAGTTGCCAACGGCTTGGGACAGATTCCGCAAGGTACTGCCATTCAAGATATAGTAATTGATAAAAACTTAAAGCTGCCTGCAATTAAAACGCAGAATGTATCATGGGGAGGAAACTTACAAAGCAGCTCTCCGACAATTGCGACCAACATTGTTAATCTTGAAGACAGCCTGGCAGGAAGTTCTCCATATACGCCGGCTCCGGCTACTTCTATTCCAATCGTAGGTAAAGACGGCACTAAATACACGCTTAATGTAAGCTACGCTCAAAGCGGAGGTACGTGGACTCCAAGCTTTCAAGTACTGGATTCAACCGGGAATCCACTTGGAACCCAGCCTACAGCATCGCCGGCTCTTACTGCGTTAACGTTTAATTCCTCCGGCAACTGTACTAACTCGCCGGTAACAATAGCAAGTACAAACGGTAATATTTCATTCAGCCTGGATTTTTCAAAAATTACACTTTCATCATCTGCAACATCTTCGTCCAGCATTCCGGCTGTAGTAAACCAGGGTAACAAAGAGACTCCGGTTATTGGCTCCGTAAGCATCTATGATTCTCTTGGAAATGCACATACATTATCCGTTCAGTTCGATCATGCATACGGCAGCACCTGGAATTGGAGTGCCTCAGTGCCCGCAACAGACGGAGGTACTTTCAACGGCGCTACGAGCGGTACGGTAACATTCGATTCCAATGGTCAAATCCAAACTATAACACAAGGAGGTTCCATAGTTCCCGGTGTTCCGCCCATTCCTCAAGTTACCTATAATCCCGGCAACGGAGCCGAAACGCAAAATATTAATTTGAACTTTGGTTCCGGCACTGCAGGCATTACACAGACATCACTTACCTCGCAGGTAGCCGCATTAACTCAGGATGGATCTGCATCTGCTACTTTGACAAACTTAAACATTGATCAATATGGTAATGTAGTCGGTGTATTTTCAAATGGAAATTCAAGGACGTTGGCTCAGGTAATGGTTGCAACATTTACAAATCCGAATGCCTTAGTAAGCGCAGGCAGCAACATGTATTCTGTTGCGGCAAACTCCGGCGATCCGAGGATTGACACTCCCGGAGAAAACTCTGCAACAACAATTCAATCCGGCGCATTGGAACAATCTAATGTTGATCTTGCGCAGGAGTTTACGAATATGATCGTTTCGCAGAGAGGCTTTGAAGCCAATGCAAAGGTAGTTACTACTTCCGATCAATTGCTACAGGATATAACGAACTTAATTAGATAACTCACATAATCCCTCAGCAAAGAAGGAGTGCCGTATACATGCGGCGCTCCTTTTTCTTTTATCTTTACTTCACTTTTCTTATCCGGAATTCTGGATGTTCCCGAAGAACCCGCTATAGCCGCAGCAGTCGCGGGATTGATAAACGATAAAGAAACAGCTTACTGACCATTGTATACGAAGCAGGTAGGACAAGCAGAATCATTTTTTGAAGAAACAGCCGGTTCATTATTTATACCAGTTAAGCCAAACTAAATCTATTTGAGAGTTGAACATTGAGAATTGAATATTCATTTTATCCCTATAAATAAAGGCTGGAATTGCTATATTCAAGCGCCTAGCGTCTTTAAGACGTTGGGTGTTTCGCTTTTAAATTAATTGCCATTTATCAATTAATTTTAAAATTTTTCTTTAATTATTTTCTTTTATTACTTATAATCTTCATACATTTGTTATGTGAATTGTTCTTAATTTAAAATAACATTCATTGGAGGGTCACATGTCAATCTCAGATGTAGGTCATGCAAAGAATGTTTCTAATTTGCTTAGCCTAAATCAGTCCTGTATCGGTTTCGGAGATAAATATAATCCGAGCAATCCCAATCTTTCATTAACTTCTATTCAGTCTCTTTATACTAACTCACTCAATTCTGTTAAAGCAGTCGATACTGCAAAAACTCCTTTCAAAAATGCCGTAGGTGCTAGATCGGTCGTATTTAAGCCTTTGAGCAAGCTGGCTACGCGTGTTAACAACGCTCTTGATTCAAGCAAGGTTCCAAAGCCTATTATTAAGAATGCAAAGACTTTAACACGCAAGCTTCAAGGCAAGCGGGCTTCTGGTACCGAAGAACCGCAAACCCCGAACCCTGAAGCACCGGCAGATGAAAACTCAAAATCCTATTCTGCTTCTCAAATGAGCTTTGACAACCGCGTTGATAACCTCGGAAAGCTTATTAATATTTTATCCGGTCAGGCGGAATATAAGCCCAACGAGGATGACTTAACCGTTGTATCTTTAACGGCATTTCAAAATAATATGGTTGCTACTAATGATGCTGTTAAAGCCGTATATCCTGCATATAACAACGCCATCATTGCAAGAAATAGTATTCTGTATGCCGAGGAAACCGGTGTTGTAGATATTGCCGGAAAGATTAAGAAATATATTAAAAGTGTTTTCGGGGGTAACAGTCCGCAGTACAAACAAGTAAGCGGATTAAAATTTACAACCCCCAAATTAGACTAACATTATATTAAGCCGCCTTAGCCCTTAAGACGGCTTTATTTCTCCCGCTAAATGATCTTCATGAAAAATTCATTGCTACGGTAGATCGCTTCTATCATTCAATTGGCAAAATAGAAAAACACAACGAGCTTGTAGAGGCTTTCATATTAAACTTTGAATCGGATATATAAGCCGTAACAATAATATTGCTCAAGTTGACCGCCAAAATAATCCATTACCTCAAAACCGTTGAAACGATTTTAAAAACTAATTCATTATTTTATTAACCCGCAGGTTTCGACGGTCAGCAAAGGAAGACCTTGAGGCGTGAAAGGGAATGCAGCAAATGCTGAAGTTTACCAAGCAATTCGGTACTCATAAGAGAAATTAAAACTTGAAAGCATGACTATTCAAGTTGCGTCACCTCGCAATGCCGCTATAAAACCAATACAAAAATGAAATCCGCGAAGCTGGTAAACATGGATAGCTACTTGTAATGTTTTATCTTCCCGCAAATCGTGAACTCCCTTCCGTATTTAGGAAATATGTGATTGTAAATCGGAAATTCCTCTTTGTAAAGTGGAAATAATGCTTTGTAAAGTGGAAATATGTGATTATAAAGCACAAGTAAATGTTTGTAAAATGGAAAAAGGTCTTTGTAAAGTAGAAATGTGTGATTGTAAAACAGAAATAGCTCTTTGTAAAGTGGAAATAAGTGTTTGTAAAGTAGAAAAAGGTCTTTATAAAATGGAAATGATCCTTTGTAAAATGGAAATGATCCTTTGTAAAGTGAAAACTTGTGATTGTAAAACACGATTTAAGGGTTTTATTTTGGAAACTGCCTCCCTATAGATAGTTTTAGGTTGTTGCTATTCAGAAAAAGTAACCCCTCAAGCAGTAAGCTTGTACAGCAAAGTATCCCCGATTGCCCTGAAAGGCTCAATGCCAATATTAGTTATATCTTTCTCTCTTGTTTGTTTGGAGCGCTCAATAACTATCATTCCATCGCTAGATAAAAACTTACCTGCAAGAATATTTTTTACAACATTGTAAATATCATCTTTAAAAAACGGCGGATCGGCGAGGATTAAATCATATCCCTTCTTCTTAGGAAGGTTGGAAAATCTAACAGCTTCCATTTTATAAATAGTACAGCGGTCTTCTACTTTTAATAAGTTTATGTTCTCTTGAAGATTTTTTTGAATTACAAAATTCTTTTCGACAAAGTCTGTCGAAGCTGCGCCCCTGCTTAAGCATTCCAATCCAAGCGAGCCCGAACCGGCGTAAATATCAAGTACATTTATTCCAGTAAAATCTATTTGATTGTTCAGTAGATTGAATAAAGTCTCTCTAACTCTGTCGGTTGTCGGTCTTATTAAATCTGATTTGGGAACATTAATAAATCTTCCCTTTAATTCTCCGGAGATGATTCTCATTCTCATAATTCTTTACGCAAGCCGCATCGCCACACCGGCAGCCGGCGAGAATGAGTTATTCTTTTCTACATAATACTTGTTGTCAAAAAGTTTCGGCTCAGGGTCAATTTTGTCAAACGGATTGAAACGGATAAAATCAATTCCCAGGGCATTCTCAAGTGTCCTAATAATTGTTTCGGAAATCTCATCGCCGCAAATAAATGCATTGTTAATCGAGTTCCGGTTTATTTTAAATGAATCGCGCTGCTTAGTTTCTTCATATAGAAGCGTTGGAATTTCACCCGCGTCATTCAACGGGATTACTTTAAAGTAAATAGGCTTTCCGTCTAAAGAGAACAATATTGATAGATGCTTGCTGCTGAAGTAAACGCTTAGATTCAGTCCTCTTAATGCCTGCGGATAGTTAACTGTCAACGCTCTTTCTGATGCGGTGTGTATGTTATCGATAAAATTCAGCTTAAGATTGTTGACAGAGCAGAAATCCAGGAATAGATGAATAAACTTTCTTGGAGTAGCAATTGCAATTATCGAGTTGTAGCCAGTTAGGTCGTTCTTTTCAACTTCTATAAATTGAATCGCCAGTTCCTTCGCCGGTAAAAAAGGATAAAGAATTGAAAATTCCCAGCGTAACTCTTCTTCAATATCTTGCGGAAGCATTGTGTTGTCGTACGGGATCTGAATTGTGCTAAACAAATCAAAGGGAAGAGCAAAAGAAACTAACCGGCTTTGCAGCTTCTTCTTTATTAGGATTTCATTAAACGCACCCTGGATTTGTGCAGTGACTTTAGTACCCTTGTCGCTCTCGAAATTAACCTGCTCATCAAAATAAGCTTCATCAGCATTGTTTAAATAGAATCTACCGTTCTTAAAAGCTATTTCAACAAGCTGAATCTTCGAGCTTGATACCGTTATCCCGGCGTGATTTTCAAAGGCTGCCATAATTTCATCTTGATTATTCTATAAATATATACTTTTTTATCTTGGCTAACTTGGTATCACCGATCCCTTTTACCAGAAGAAGCTGTTCAATGCTCGAAAATTTTCTTAAACGTTTCCGGAGTTCAATAACTTTATCTGCAGTTTTCTTTCCAATGCCCGGAAGTTTAATAAGCAATTCTATATTCGCAGTGTTTAAATTTATACTCTTTTCAGCAGGCAATTCTTTCGGCGGAATAGAATGGAAATTTTTTTTACTTAATTCAAGAATGTCTGCAGAAGATGAGTTATCTTCGGAAACAACTGTTTCAATGAAGTCTGAAGAATCTTCATCTCCGCCGGAGCTTAAGAAAAGACTGTCCTGTACCGAGTAATCGTATCGCTTGTATCCGGTATTATCACGCGGCTCAAAAAAAGTTACATAGCTGAATCCTGCTGCAAGTGTAAAAAGTAAAAAGCCGATAACCTTTATTTCGGTCTTGGTAAAGCCGGTCTTTATAGAAAGTTTTTGAAGCATCAGCTTCCTAAAATTATTTTTAAAAAGAAAATCTCTTAAAGAAGTTTTTGTCGTCCGAGTTTGACGATCTCTTAAAGTTCTGTTGTTCCGAAAGCTCTTTTAAGAGTTCCTTTTCCTTAGACGATAGTTTCTTCGGGATTTCAATATTTACTCTTACAAGTTGATCACCATGACCCGATTGATTAAGATGCTTAATTCCTTTGTCTCGCATCTTTAAAAGCTTACCCGGGTGAGTGCCGGCTTCTATCTTAAGTACAGCTCTGCCGTTTAATGTAGGAACCTCAACCTCGGCGCCTAAAACAGCGGTCGGGAAGCTGATGAATAAGTCATAAATAATGTCGTCTTCCTCGCGCTGGAAATATTCATGTTGAATTTCCTGGAATACGACGATAATATCTCCGGCTTGTCCGCCGCGCTTTCCGGAATTACCTTCGCCGCGCAAAGTCATATAGCTTCCGTCATGAACTCCCGGGGGAACGTTGATTGAAATAGTTGCCTCATCGTTAACTCTGCCGTCACCCAAGCATTTCTTGCATGGAGTATCGACAACATTTCCTTCACCGTTGCAGTTGCTGCAAACTGAAATATTTACGAATTGACCAAACACCGAGCGCGAAACAGTCTTTACTTCACCCGAGCCATGGCAAACAGGACAAGTCTTAGTTGATGTTCCTGCTTCGGCGCCGGTACCGTTGCATTGAGGGCATTTAACCTGTTTCTTTATCTTTATCTTTTTCGAAATACCCGTAGCAATCTCTTCAAGAGTCAGTTTTAGATTTACTCTCAAATCTGAGCCGGGAACACCTGTACTGTGTCTTCTTCCGCGGGAGCGCTGGCTACTGCCAAAGAAGTCATCGAATATAGAGCCGCCGCCTCCAAAGATATCCGAGAAGTGAGAGAATATGTCGTTAATGTCTGTAAAGCCCGGCGAACCGTATCCGTTTGCTCTCATTCCCTCATGTCCGAAGCGGTCATATCTTGCCCGCTTATCGTCATCACTAAGGACTTCGTAAGCTTCCGCGGCTTCTTTAAATTTTTCCTCTGCTTCCTTGTTATCCGGATTCCTGTCGGGATGATATTGCATAGCCATTTTTCTGTAGGCTTTTTTCAAATCATCTTTGTTTGCATTCTTCTCAACCCCTAATACTTCATAATAATCCCTTTTTGACATAACGTTTACTTATCCTTGCTATTGTTACTTTCATCAAAATCAGAGTTGGAAGACCGAGCTTCTCCTTCATCAGGCGCCTGGCTTACAATTACCTTGGAATGCCTGATAACTCTGTCCTTATACATGTATCCTTTTTCCAATTCGTTAATAACCGTGTTCGGCTCTACGTTCTTTGCAGGCTGCTGCAGCATTGCATCGTGGTAATGAACGTCGAACGGCTTTCCTACTGCTTCAATCGGCTTTACACCTTGCTCGGTAAGAACTTTTACAAACTTGTCATATACCAGCTTTATTCCCTGCTTAAGCGAATCTATATCTTTAGCATTGTCGATATGCTGAAGCGATCGCTCCAGGTCGTCAATAACCGGCAGTAGCTTTATGATAAAAGATTCCGCAGCGTATTTTATAAGATTAAGCTGGTCGTTTTCAGTTCTTCGTTTATAGTTTTCAAATTCCGCTGCCTTCCGCAGCAGTTTGTCTTTATAATTGAGAACTTCTTTTTCAAGTTCCTCAATTTTATTTTTAGCCTGGCTTAGTTCTTCATCCTTCAATAAGGTATTACTTTGTGCATCGCTGCCGTTTTCCAGGGTTTGTTTGGAATGATTTTCTTCCGTTTCTTTCAATGAATTTTCATCCTCTGTATTTGTATTATGTGAATTATGGTTGTAAATATGATTATGATTTTTAATTTCATTCTTGTCTTTTTTCATGGTCATCTCCTCTAATTATTTAATTATTATTCTTAAGAAACTCCGTCAACATCTTTGCCATGTAATCTACAATGGCAACTACACGGGAATATTCCATTCGCTTTGGTCCGATAATTCCAAGTGTACCGGAAGTGTCTCCTAAATTATATTCCTTACTTACGAAGCTATATTCGTTCAGTAATTCCATTTCATTCTCGCTTCCAATTGAGATGTAAACTTCCCCGGAAGAATTATCGCCGGATTTTTCCATAATATGGATAATTACATCCTTATCTTCAATTAGTTCTATTATTCCCTGGAAGCGGTGCGGATCTTCGAATTCCGGCTGTTTGATTACATTCTTTGCGCCTGTTATTACCAAATTTCCATTTCTCTTTACATCATTGAAAATTTTATCAACGGAATCTATGAAAACTCTTATAATTGGTTCTTGTTCGTCTTCTACGTCTTTAAATCTTTCTTTAAATGTTGATCTGATTTCATTAAAGGTTAAGCCTCCCAACCTCTCGTTTAATAAGCCTTGTACCAAATCAATCTGCGATAACTTTATATTTGATGAAAGCTCAAGCGTAAGCGTTTTTACCAGACCAGACTTAATCGTTATTATAACTAGGATTCTGGAAGAGGTTAGGCTGACTATCTGAAGCTTCTCAAGTATTCCTGTTTCAAGTTTAGGATATGAAACGCAAGCAAGCTGGCGAGTTATACTACTCAACAGCATCGAAGTAATTCTTATCAGCTCCTCAGTTTCTAACTTACCCGATTCAAGATTTTTATTGATCATACCTTTTTCGGACTTGCGGAGTTCCTGTAAGTCCATCAGTGAATCAACGTAGTACCGGTAACCTTTATCTGTCGGAACTCTTCCGGCAGATGTATGCGGATGATCGATAAATCCGGATTCCTCCAGATCAGCCATAATATTCCTTATTGTTGCCGGCGATACTTTCAGGTTGAACTTCCGGGCAATATTTTGCGAGCCGACCGGCGACGCCGTTAATATAAACTGCTGAATTACATGACGCAGAATATTCTTTTCTCTATCATTTAATTCGTCGATTAACATGATAACACTTATCCGATTTTTGAAAAATAAATATACAAAAATTTTATAGAAAATTAGATGAGTTGTTTTGGCAGGAGTTGCAGGTTCGTATTGGATACTCGGTGCTCGATACTGGAAGCTCGATATCGAGTATCGGGAATCCAGCATCGAGTCTCGAACTTAGCTTTTGACGCCCAAGTTGTTGCGTACGGAAAAAGCTCCGGTTCTAAATTCTAAAAGATTTTGAAGCCATGCGCCTTCATTTTTGTTGTAAACCCTGCCTTTAAGTATAATTGAATCCCCGTTTACGATAATGTGAACCGGCGGATTTGACATAAACTGCGAGTCTTGATACTCCGGCTGGCTATAAATTAACCATGCCGCACGGTATCCTATATAACCGGGACCATAATCATTTTGAATTTCATTTTTTATTTGCTTTACCCCGGCAACTTTTTCAGCATCCTTTTGGAACCATTCTCTAAGCCAAGGATCGTGTACCCAGCCCGTAAGAGTTACAACGCCGTTTGTATCCTTTGCGTTTACCCAATCAAATATGCCGTAGAAGCCGTTTCTATAAATTTTATTAAGAACATTCTTTACTACTTCCTTTGATGGAGTATTTGATTTTGCAACCTGTAAATTGTTTTTAATTTTATATCCATGTGATTCATCGGCAGCATCTTTCCCTGCTAACGCGCGTTCATATAAGTTAGGTACTGTTCCGTTTAGTAAAACAGAATTATTTCTAACTTCAACATTTATATTTGAGTGATTTAAATTGTCATCTTTTAAGATCTTATATTGAACATAGACTTTAACATCTTTGGCAGCAGTGTTCCCGCTGTTATTTTGAGCAAAAGCTGACGGAACGAGTAGCCACGTCGCTAAAAAGAAGAATATAATCTTCAAACCAATATTTCCAATTACCTTTTTCATTTTTTTTCCTTTCCACTTAAATTTTTACATCAAAACCATTTTAAATATCTCACCGGTAAAACTATTCTCGATTTACGATTGTTAGACGTTAGGGGTTACTACAAAGTTGAAAAAGGTTTCAATGCTTGTATCCTTTGTCAATTTAAAAATAAAAACCCGGTTACACAGAGGGCATAACCGGGCATAAAGTATTTTATAAGCCGTAATTAAATCTTAAATCCCGTAGGGATTTTAGGTAGCTTTACTTCATGAGAATCATCTTCTTTGTTTCTCTGAATGAATGAGAGCCATCCAAAGATGTAGCTTGTATAACGTAGAAGTAAACTCCCGACGATAAACTGGAAGCATCCAAAACTACCTGATGTTCACCGGTAGTAAAGTTTGAATTAGCAAGAACCTTTACCTGTGCACCGGTAATGTTGTAAACAATAATCTTAACATTGCTTTGAAAAGGCAATGCAAATTTAATTGTCGTTGTTGGATTGAACGGATTAGGATAGTTCTGATATAAAGTATATTCCTTTGGACCGGCAACAACGTTAACTTCAACTTCTTTGGAGAAGCGAGCAGTTCCGTTGTAATCAATTTGCTTCAGTCTGAATGTAACATTTCCGCCGGAGAATTCGTTTAATTTATCAACGTAAGAATATTGAGAAATCTCGGTTGAATTACCTCTACCGTTTACAAAGCCATCGGTAACCCAGGCATCACCAATCTTACGCTGGATTTCGAAGCCTTTGTTATTGGTTTCAGTAACAGTTTCCCAGTTCAAGGTAACCTTGTTTACACCTGCATTAGCAGCGAACGAAGTCATCTCTACCGGAACTGTGTAGCCGAGGTTGCTTAATGCTTTCTGTAATAATGCAACAGTGTACTTGGCATTATGAACACCATAGCTTCCATCGCTTAATACAAATTCATAAGTATAGATTCCTTTAACTACGTTAGGCTGGTTTTTAAATTTCAAAGAGTCAGCCAACATCGTAACAACTGCACCGGTGCTATCTTTTGGCAGTAATGAAGCAAGGTTATTCAACATACCTTGAATTTCAGTTTGAACGCCTTCAATCTTGCCGTTGCCGTCCCAGTCTGAGCTTGCTTTAATGTCGTCAAAACTCGTAATTGGACCATGGCAGCTAACACAACCCGCAACAAGGTCTTTTGCTGTTCCGCCTGTTGTATCAACCATATTCCATTGATGGCTCGGGCTGTTACCGAGACCAATGTTAGCCATGTGGCAGGTAACGCAGGCATCTGGAACTGATCCGTGTGTCATCAATCCGGTAATTGTGGTATCGCCGTATTGATATGCATTCTGACCGAAGAACATGTCCGTTTGAGGTCCATGATGCGGTCCAAAATAATTGGAGAAGCCGTAGTATGGTCCCTGGTTGGTTATAACTGTAGCTCCGTTTTTACGAGCCTGATGGCATCTCATACAGATTTGACCATTACCTCCGGTAGTAACCTGGAAACCGTTCTGCAAGGTTATATTTGAAGCAATGCGAAGTCCGAAGTTATCTCCATTATGAGGATCATGGCATGTTGCGCATGAGATCGGAATATTACCGTCTGCATTAGTCCAGCCAGGATTTGTCTGGTTTTGAATGTACTTGTAATAAGCGCCGCCGCTATGACACGGGAAACATCCTGTTTGAGCAGTATGCGCTCCGTTCGGAAGAGCAGCGTGAACAGATGCTTCATAGTAGGTTCCAATTGTATGATGCGGTGGTGCATCATGGCATTGGATACATAAGCCGGCATTAAGGCTTACATTTATGTTTGCAGGATTTAAAGTGCTAACATGTGCGGAACCCGGACCATGACAACTTTCGCATCCGATACTTGCAAGCGGTGCAGCATCGCTGTATTTCGGATTTGTAGATAATAGGTTCCATGCTGTCTGATCGTTAGTTGGAATTAAGAAACTGCCTCCCGATTTTGTGTAGGTACTAGCCCATACAGTATCATATCCGCTTTGATGAGTCAAATATCCAAAGTTGCCGTTATTTGCCGTCTGATCCCAGCCGGTTGTATGACACTTCCAGCAGATTGATGAATATGCACCCATCTCAATGCCATTTACGTCTGAGGTTTCCAATTGACCGGAAACGCCTTCATGAAAAATATTTGCATGAGGAGATTTCTGCCAATTTGAAAACTGTTCATATCCCGGTTGAGTTGAATAAGAGCCGTGGCATGTTTGACAATGTAACCCTGTATTGCCTTGTGCCCCAATGTAAGTTGCAACTACAAAAGTATCTACATCAGTAGAACTTCCGACTGTTAAACTAACAAAGTATTGCCCAACTGAATCAGGTACAAATGTTACAAATTGTGTGCTTGTGCTGCTCAAGGCAGTACTAGATCCAGCCGGTCCGGTAATACTCCAAGAAAAAGTACTTACCCCACCGGTTGTATCTGCTGCAAGATAAACCATCATCCCTTTTGCAACGATTTTACTGCCGCTGTAAACTGGATTAGTTCCCGGTGCCGTTGTACCTAACATTCTAGGAGTCATTGGTACCGTTAATATCTTTGCAGTTTGTGCCGATGTATTTGAAAACATCGAAAGAACAAAAATTCCCATTAGTAGGGACATTAGTAATTTTATTTTATTCATAGGTAATCCCCGAAATATATTATTTTTAATTCATCTCACATTTACAAATAACATACCGTTAATTACAACATTTTCAGTCTTTAATTCCTTGTAAAATAATAAAAACCAACTATTTGATTTCCAGTTTGTAAGAAATGGCAGCACTATTTTTTCAAGGATGAGATAATGCACTTTTCTTATGTTGAAATTATCAGTGAAATTTTAATCCGCAAATATTGATTGATGTTGGAACATCGTTTCTAAAGATATTTTTTTCAATGACGCTTTAATCGTAATTTTAAAAACCATTTTAACAAGATTCTCACTGAATATTCAAAAGGTAAAAATTTGGAAAATACTTATAAGTCTGCCGGTGTTGATATTGAGGCAGGAGATGAGACGGTAAGAAGAATAAAATCATTCGCAAAATCTACGTTTAATAAAAATGTTCTTTCTGATATCGGATTGTTTGGTGCTTTTTACGAGATTGATTTAGCCGAATACAAACATCCTGTGCTCGTTTCAAGCGTCGATGGCGTTGGAACAAAATTGAAAATTGCTTTTGCGATGAATAAGCAGAATACCATCGGGCAGGATTTAGTGAACCATTGCGTAAACGATATTGCCGTTTGCGGTGCAAAGCCGGTTTACTTTTTAGATTATCTTGCGTTTGGAAAATTAAATCCCGATAAAGCGGAAAAGATAATTGAAGGATTTGCAATAGCCTGCAAAGAAAACAAGTGCGCACTGATAGGTGGAGAAACTGCCGAGATGCCCGGCATTTATTCGGGAGATGAATATGATATGTCGGGTACAATTGTCGGCATTGTTGAAAAGGAAAAAGTAATCAACGGTAAGAATATAAAGAGAGGAGATGTCTTGGTAGGATTCGCATCCAATGGTCTTCATACAAACGGTTATTCGCTTGCAAGAAAAATCTTACTTGAGAAACACAAATTGCCTGAAAAAATCGATGGTCTTGAACTGCCTTTAGGCGAAGAGCTTTTAAGGATCCACAAATCATATTTAAAATTAATTCTTAAATTAAAAAAGGAAATCCCGGTGAAAGGATTCTCTCATGTTACCGGCGGAGGAATTATCGGCAACACAAAAAGGATTCTGCCGGAAGATCTTTCGTTGAAGATTAACTGGAATGCTTGGGAGGTTCCCGCTTTATTTAGATTCATTCAAGCTGAAGGAAAAATATCCGACGATGAAATGCGAAAGGTATTTAATATCGGAATCGGTTTAATTGCAGTTGTAGATAAGAATGATGCGGAGAAAGCTGTTACGATTTCAAAACAATTTAACGAGACTCCGTTGATCATAGGAGAAGTTGTTTAAAGTTATATTTGGAAGTAAAGAATTTAGAACTTATGAACAACATTAGAAACTTTTGCATAATAGCACATATCGATCATGGTAAGTCGACTATTGCCGATTGTCTTTTGGAAAGAACAGGAGCCGTTCCGGAACGCGAGTTAAAAGCCCAGGTGCTGGATGACCTTGAGCTTGAGCGTGAAAGAGGAATAACGATTAAATCGCATGCCATCCAGATGAAATACAAAGCAAATGATGGAACCGGATATATATTAAATTTAATAGATACTCCGGGTCACGTCGATTTTTCTTATGAAGTATCCCGTTCTCTTGCAGCCTGCGAAGGTGCGCTCCTTGTAGTAGACGCTGCACAGGGAGTTGAAGCCCAGACTATAAGCAACCTTTACCTTGCCATCGACGCAGGGCTCGAGATTATTCCAGTAATTAACAAAATTGATTTGCCCAGCGCCGAAGTGGAAAAAGTAAAAGGGCAGATTATAGACTTAATAGGCTGCAAGCCAGAAGAGATTTTACTTGCAAGCGCCAAATCAAAAATCGGGATTGACGAAATCTTAGAAACTGTCGTAAAAAATATTCCCTCGCCGAAAGGCAATCCTGAAGCGCCTCTACAAGCGCTAATATTCGATTCAATTTTTGATTCATACCGCGGCGCCATTGCCTATATAAGAGTTTTTAACGGCACTATAAAGACTAACGATAAGATAAGATATTTTGCAGTCGATAAGGAAATCGAAGCTGAAGAGATTGGTGTGCTCGGCTTAAGAAAAATTAAGACCGATGAGCTTTCTGCAGGCAACGTCGGTTATTTAATTTCAGGTATAAAAGAAGTTCATAACATAAAAGTAGGAGATACGGTTACTCATGCAAAGAACGGTGCAGAGCATCCTTTGCCCGGCTACAAAGAAGTTAAGCCGATGGTTTACAGCGGTCTTTACCCTACTGACGCAGACGAGTTTGAAGACTTGCGGGATGCACTTGAAAAGTTCCGGTTGAATGATTCAGCGCTTTTATACCAACCGGAAACTTCTGCAGCACTGGGATTCGGTTTTCGCTGCGGCTTCCTCGGGCTTCTTCACATGGAAATTGTGCAGGAAAGACTGCTTCGCGAATACAACCAATCTATTATAACTACGCTTCCTAATGTTGAGTATCATGTATTCAACAAGAAGAATGAAAAAGTAATTGTTGATAACCCTGCAGAAATGCCGCCGCTTGGAGATATTGAACGTATCGAGGAACCTTATGTAAAAGCTCAGATAGTTTGTCCGAGCGAATACGTCGGAAACATAATGAAGCTTTCCATGGATAAGCGAGGAGTCTATAAGAATACAACTTATATCGACCCGACAAGAGCGGATGTCCAATATGAATTTCCTCTATCTGAAATTATTTTTGATTTTTACGACAAGCTAAAATCCATGTCGCGCGGCTATGCGTCTTTCGATTACGAATATATGGGCTACCGCGAATCGGATTTGGTTAAGCTCGACATCTTGCTGAACAGCGATCCGGTTGATGCTCTTTCCATGATAGTGCATCGAAGCAAGTCCTTTGATTGGGGAAGAAAGGTCTGTTCTAAACTTAAAGATTTAATTCCTCGGCAGATGTTTGAGATTGATATTCAAGCCGCGATTGGCACCAAGGTAATTTCCAAATCTGTAGTTAAGGCTCTACGGAAGAACGTTCTTGCAAAGTGCTACGGCGGAGATATTACAAGAAAAAGAAAGCTGCTTGAAAAGCAAAAGGAAGGCAAGAAGCGGATGAAGCAAGTCGGCAATGTTGAAATTCCGCAAGAGGCATTTCTTGCAGTTCTTCAAATTGAAGATTAGGATGGTTAGACTTGTCAGCCGGAGAGGTTAACAAACAAGAAGCTAACGATAATGAGGGAAAAAATACTCCGGTAATTTCACACATAAAAACTAAACAATTTCTCCGCGCAATACTGATTGCCTTTATTGCCGCTCTTATACTAAAGACCTTTTTTATTGAAGCGGATACAATACCAACCGGCTCAATGGAAAACACTCTTCTGGCAGGAGACTTTATTTTAATAAACAAAGCGGCTTATGAAATTACTACTCCGAGATTCATCCCGCTGACAAGCGTTTCAATTCCTACTTTAAATTTATTTTCAACAGGTGCGCCAAGGAAGAATGATGTAGTAGTTTTCAAATTTCCCGGCTATAAAAATCAGGTCCACTCAAATGATGATTTGTATTTTATAAAACGGATAATCGGCTGCCCAGGCGACACGGTTCAGATTATTAACAAAGTAGTTTATGTGAACGGTAAAAAAATTCCTTTCCCGCCTGAAGCTCTTTTATCAAACGGCTACGCAACGAAGAAGGGAAAAGGCGATCCAAGAATTTTTCCGGATGGTAAGGATTGGAATGCCGATTTTTATGGTCCGGTTGTCGTTCCTAAAAAAGGAATGACGGTCAATTTAGATTTCGGGAATATTAGAGAATGGGGATTGATTATCGACAGAGAATTTAATTCCCGCGTGGTTGCGATTGAGGGCTCGGTAATTACTATTAACGGAGCTCCTGCCCGGAGCTATACTTTTAAGAAAAATTATTATTTCGTTTTAGGCGACAACCGTGATGACAGCATGGACAGTCGCTACTGGGGCTTCGTTCCTGAAGATAATATTATAGGCAAAGCAATGTTAGTTTATTGGTCTATTGAAACTCCGGTATCCTCCGGCACTCCGGCAGGGTTATTTCATTCTGTCCGCTGGAATAGGATATTCACAATTATTCATTAGCACAAGTTAAATAATAATATTTTGTTTAGTTTAGAATGTGCAAATAATAATCTTATTCAAAATGTAGGCTTGGAATATTGGAGTAATGGAATATAGTCCGAAGGACTTTTTCCGAGGAATACCAGGCAAAAGATAATTAAGCTGTAGCATTATTCCATCTCTCCATTACTCCATAACAATGGAATTCTATGAGAAAAGTTTTTCTATGTATTCTCGCAATTGCATCATTTGGTTTTCCTCAAACTAAATATCTAATTTATTTTAAAGATAAGGGAATCGCTCCCGGTAAAAGCTTAAGCAAAGCAAGCGCACTTTACAAGGAAGCATTAAGCCTGCTTACACCGCGTGCAATTGCCAGACGGGAGAAGGTAATGCCTCCGGGGCATATCATTACCTATGAAGATCTGCCAATTAAAAAAGACTATGTAGGTGCACTTGAAAACCTCGGTATAAAGATCGAGAATGAACTGAACTGGTTTAATGCAGTCTCCGCCTACCTAACAGATGAGCAAAAAAACAAAGTTCTTGCTCTGTCGTTCGTAGAAAAAGTTGATCCGGTGAGAGTCATTTATTTAAAGCATGGGAATCCTGAAACAAACCCGGGAATGAATAAAACAAGCAGCGGTACATTACTTTCTTCAGACTACGGACCTTCATACGGTCAGTATCAATTGTCGGACATTCCAATTGTGCAGTCAAAAGGAATAAACGGGAAAGGAGTGATTATCGGAATTCTCGATAACGGCTTCCACTGGAGAGATCATGAATCGCTGGCAGCAAGAAAAGTAATTGACGAATATAATTTTGTCTTTCACGATTCATCAACTGCTTGGCAGCCCGGTGATGCAACTGATTCCGGCGTGCATGGTACATGGGTATTTTCAATTCTGGGAGGATACAAAGACAGCTCAATTATAGGTCCGGCATACAACGCAAGCTTTATACTTGCAAAGACCGAAGATGATAGGAGTGAATCGCGAGTGGAAGAAGATAATTATGCAGCGGCGCTTGAATGGATGGAAGGACTTGGTGTTGATATTACAACAAGCTCGTTAGGCTATAATATATTTGATACTGCTTCAACTTCTTATACTTATCAGGATTTAAATG
>JAJYIL010000364.1 GCA_021790055.1 Bacteroidota bacterium | reverse complement strand
GCTTCTGGCTTCTGACTTCTGACTTCTGACTTCTGACTTCTGGCTTCTGGCTTCTGACTTCTGACTTCTGACTTCTGACTTCTGGCTTCTGACTTCTGGCTTCTGACTTCTGGCTTCTGGCTTCTGGCTTCTGACTTCTGACTTCTGGCTTCTGACTTTTGGCTTCTGACTTCTGACTTCTGGCTTCTGACTTTTGGCTTCTGACTTCTTCTTGCTTGCTCACCCAAATCATACCCTGATGCATCATAAAACGAAATGTTCTTACAAACGCGTATATAACTTAATCAATTCTCAAATAAAAAGCAGAAATATTTTCTGTATAAGCAGCGACCTTCAAGTTCACCCGGTTTCCGGGATATAGATATATAAGTTTGTGGGTCATTCCCGGTGATTTCGAAACGCTGTCTAAAGGCATCTACTCAATCACCTTGCATTCAATGCAAGGTCATCGAGTTTTCCTCGTCCCAACTGGGACGAGGAAAGTATCGAGATGACCGGACACGACAAACAAAGCAAAGATCATCGAGTTTCTCCGGTCGCTTCGATACAATTTCTCAACGACTCGAAATTACTCAGCGACCGGAGAAGTATCGAGATGACCGGAATATACCGCCTACTGTACCGGCGGTGCAGGCGGATTATCAGGCGGTACATCGTCGACGCCGTCGCCTCCGGGTGCGCCGCCTCTATCTATTATTACACGTGCAGATGTGTAGCGTGCATGAAGATCCGCATCACTTCTTTTAAACCTGCGCATTAGTCCGTCGAGTACATCAAGGTCATGGTCAATATTCTGAAACTGTTTCGTCATTCTTTCCCTTGCCGAGGTTACATCCGTTCTTGCAGTACCCGCCACACCTGACTTTTGAATAAATGACTGCAGCGAAGTTTTAAAATTAGTTCTTACCTCCTGGGTAATCTCGGTGTCATCCAGGCTTGCGCTTAAAGCATCGAGCTTTTTATCCAGGGCTTCCATCAGGTTCCTATGGGCAACTTCATTCAGCCCGTTTATCCTTGAATCGTTCTGGTCTGCAAAGCTCTTAAGCTCCAGGTCATTTTTATCGTCGGCATATTCAAAAAGGTCGCCGAAAATAATTACCGCCTGTTCGGAAATATCGTCCCTGGTAGCGGTTTTAACCTTAGTTTTGCCGCCTGTCCCCGCCGAAAGTATCGCTTCACAGTTGCCAATTTCAGCTCTTGCGGCTATAATTCTGCCCATTACAATAGGAACTCTTTTGTGGATTGAGAACCTGGCTTGCTCTTGATTGTATAGAGCAATTACTTTATCATACATTGATACTTTGTTGGATTCATGTAAATTCATTTTTAATTCCTTCTTTAATTATTATTGAAGAATTGTTTGAAAAGCGTTTATTTTCCATGTTTTTCAATTTTTATTTGTTAATTGTTAAATATCAATTCGTCTTCCGGTTAATTCAAATTGATTTCCATCAACTTGAAATGTATATCCGGTTAGATTAAAAGTGCGTCCGGGCTTATTAATCGTAATTCCTATAAAATTAAATGGAGATATTATGGAATGAAATGAGCTTTTTGCAGTATTTAATGTGCATATAACCCAATTAACTGAATTTAGAGTCCCACTAAACCGGCTTCCATTTTCTACAAATTGATTTCCGGCAAAATCAAACGTACATCCGGTCAAATCAATTAGAACTTCGCCTGCGTATAATGGATTTTTAGTAAGATTAAATACACATCTGAGGGCATAGAACGGCTCTCCATTTATATTAAATAACCGTCTTAGGAACGTAAAAACAGAAATATAGGATGGACAGCAGTTCTGATTAATGCAAACATATTTCTGTCCTTTCTCTTTTTGCTCTATTAAAGCCAAATCCTTTCCTTTCAATTTAAAATGAAAAGAAATTTTAGACGCCTTTTTGATAATCCGGCTAAAGTACAGCAGGTATAATTTTATTTAACCGGCATGAAAACGGTAAAAACCGTTTCTACACGGGGGCTTAATTTCCCGGGAAATAAAAACCCTGTTTTAAGAACTAACTGCGGAATAATTAACGGCAGATGCAATTAGTTCTTGCACTTGTCCCAATGGTTTGAGCTGTTTGTAAATTTGAGATGAATGTTCACGTTAAATTAGCTTCCAGACCTTTATTCAGTAAACTTTCATTTGTATAATTACGGAAATAAAAAGAGAAAATCAATTAAAACAAAAAATATTTTATAATCATGTCAGTCTAAAATATTTTTCTATAAGAACAAAGAATTAAAAAAATAATTTTTTAGATTCACAAAGAATTATTAGGTCCGTCATCTTCCTCTTCCAATTTATTCGGGAAGGGAATAAAATATAGTTTGTATGATAAACTTTCTATAACTCACCCAAAATCGAGGATGCCTAAGTTGAAGAAGACGGCGCGACTAAACAGGAGATTTCCGAAGCAATAGGAATAGACATGTTTGTAAGAAGATGTGCTGCAATAAAAATGGATAAATCTATTTTAAACTCCGGTTACAGCCCGCGCAATACCGAACCAAATATGAATAATCCATGCTGTTAAAATAAAGTTTCAGCAGAGTTGAAGAACAATCAAGCTTCAACTCTCTCTTCCTTTATAAGAAACCACAGTACTGCAGAAACCCCCAGCGTAAAAGCGCTGACAATAAAAATCAAACTCTTATTCGGTGCCTTGCTTATTGCCTGTCCCACTCCAAAGCTTGCTACAAGCTGAGGCAATACAACAGAAAGATTGAACAATCCCATAAACAATCCCATCTTTGCCTGGTCTACCTGCTGGGACATAATTGCAAACGGCAGGCTTATCGTCGACGCCCATCCTATCCCTAGCAGAGCCATAATAATGTAAATAACAAATGGGCTGTATCCGAAGAAAAGCATTAATGCATAGCTTACCGCCATCGTTGAAATACAAATCGCATGCGTCTTCACTCTTCCGATTTTTCTTGTTATCGGTTCAAGAATAAATGCAGGCAAAAGCGCTCCCACGGCATTTAAAATTAAAAAGCTGATTGATACAATCCTTCCCATCTGTACTTGAAGCGAATCGGAAACCGGATCTCCAGGGTTTATGTTATAAACCTTATATTGCACATAGATGAACATGTAAACAAACATCGTTTGAATCCCTATCCATGTAAACGAGTGTGCCGCAAGAACTTTTTTAAATCCCGTAATCCCCGCTTCAATTTTTGATTTGCCTTTGGTGCTTTTCAAAATAACTTTTAAGATGAAGAAGATTGTAACAGCAAAGCAGAACAACTCAACATAATAGTTCCCGAAATCCGCATGAATAATTCTCATTATAACTGCGTAGACGGCGTATAATAGAAATCCCCATAGCGGCTGTATGCTGCTTAGAATTTCCAGGAAAGAAGTTTTGCTTTTCTCTTTATCCGGATCCTTGCTTTCCAGCTCCCGGGGCTCTTCAATAAACATTGCGGGAATTATCGAAAGCACGAGGACAAGGATTACACCTGTGTAAATCAAAACATAATTATCCCACACTGCACCGATTACATAAGCAAGCACTCCAAATGTTCCGGAAACTGTCTGCATCCAAGCATAGCCTTTTGTTCGCTCTGTACCTTCTGCAGTTACATCAGCAATAATAGAGCGGGTTGGATTAAAGCTTACATTGATTGCTAAATCCAATGTTAATGCAACCGCAATCGCAACGCCAAGAATTCCGCCCAATCCCATCGATGAAGAAATGACATCGATATTAGGCAAGGCAAGCAGCATAAATGCCGCAAGGAGTCCCCCAATAAAAATAAACGGACGTCGTCTTCCTTTCCACAGCCATACTTTATCGCTGATTATTCCGATTAAAACCTGTCCAAGTATTCCCGCTATGGGTCCGGAAGCCCATACTAAACCAATGTCTTCAATGCGAAGATGATATTTTGTACTTAATATCCAGCTCAGCGCGGAGATCTGGATTGACAGGGCAAATCCCATCGCCGTTGCCGGTAAGCTTAGAATTGCGTAAAAAGAGTTTGTTAATTTTTTCTGAATGCGAAGCATGACTTTCCCATCAATTAAATTTAAAACAATAGCACACGGATAAAACGGATTGACACGAATTATTTTTTATCATTAGTGTATATCTTTCTTCTGAATTCCGACTTTTTACCGGAAT
>JAJYIL010000363.1 GCA_021790055.1 Bacteroidota bacterium | reverse complement strand
AGGCGGATGTAAGACTTGAGAAAGAGAGAAGCTTAGCTCTTAAAGCTGCATACCAGACAATTACTCTTCTCAAGAATGAAGGCGGATTGTTGCCGCTCAATCTTCCAAGTAATGGTCGAAGAAAAAAAACTATTGCGGTAATTGGCCCAAACGCAGATTACAAGTTGCTCGGAGGTTACAGCGGTAAGCCGAAATTTTACACAAGTGTCTTTGAAGGCATTCAAGACAAAGCCGGGAATAACTTTAATATAGTTTATAGTGAAGGCTGTAAAATAACTTCTAAAGGGGCGTGGGACGTAGATGCGATTGAATTTCCGGATCCTGAAGAAAATATAAATCTTATAAAGGCGGCAGTTGAAACTGCAAAGAAATCCGACATTGTTATTCTTGCTGTAGGCGATAACGAACTTACTTCGAGAGAAGCCTGGAATAAAAACCACATGGGCGATAGGGCAAGTCTCGATCTTTTCGGTATGCAAAATGATCTTGTCAAGGCAGTTGTTGAAACCGGCAAGCCGGTAATTGCTTTGATATTTAGCGGGCGACCAATTTCAATAAATTATATTAAGTCCAACGTGCCGGCAATTCTTGAATGCTGGTATCTTGGGCAAGAAACAGGGAATGCTGTTGCGAATGTCCTTTTCGGGGATTATAACCCGGGAGGCAAACTACCGATTTCTATTCCTCGTTCGGTAGGTCATGTCCCCAGTTTTTATAACTACAAACCGTCTGCAAGGCGCGGCTATCTTGATGATGACGTCTCGCCGTTATTTCCTTTCGGCTTTGGATTAAGCTATACTTCCTTTGAGTTCGGCAATTTGAGGCTTGAGAAATCAAGGATAAGCAAAGATGAATCGACTAATGCTTTAGTTGATATAAAAAATACCGGCAGCAGGTTCGGCGAGGAAGTAGTACAGATGTACATTAGAGATTTGGTTAGCTCGGTTACCAAGCCAATGAAAGAATTGAAGGGATTTAAAAGAATCGGTTTGGAACCGGGAGAATCAAAAACCGTTTCCTTGCCTATCGAGCCGGAGCTTCTATCATTCACTAATGTTGATATGGAATTTGTTGTTGAGCCGGGCGATTTCGAAATAATGGTCGGTAATTCTTCGATGGATAAAGACCTGAAAAAAATTATATTGCAAGTAGAATAAATAATTTATTTCCTAAAAAAAAATTTGCGGGGTAAGCTTTGAAGAACATTATAGAGAAACTGTCTATTAAAGAAAAGATTGGATTCAGCTTAGGTGACTTTGCTTCCAATTTATTTTTCCAGACGTTCATTCTTTTCCTATTAATCTTCTATACAGATGTATTCGGTTTGCCTGCTGCTGCAGTCGGTACAATGTTCCTTGTTACGCGTATCTGGGATGCATTCTTCGACCCGATCATCGGAATTATTTCAGACCGTACTCAGACGCGCTGGGGCAAGTTTAGACCTTTCCTTTTATGGTTCGCTTTACCTTTTGCAATAATCGGCGTTCTTACTTTTACAACTCCAGGTTTTAATACAACCGGCAAATTAGTTTATGCTTATATCTCATATTCGTTTATGATGATGGTATATTCAGTCATCAATGTACCTTATTCTGCACTGATGGGTGTAATAACTTCTAACTCAGAGCAGCGAGTTGTTTTATCTTCTTACCGGTTTGTGGCAGCTTTTTCGGGAGGCTTTACTGTTCAAGGCGTTACACTTTATCTTGTAAGCTATTTCGGTAACGGCAATGCCCAGTTGGGATGGCAGCTTGCGATGTCTGCAATTGCAGGCTTGGCTTTTGTGGCTTTTGTGATTACCTTCTTTACAACTAAGGAAAGAGTGAGTCCTCCGAAAGGTCAGAAGACTCAATTCAAAGTTGATTTCAAAGATTTGTTTGACAATAAACCCTGGCTCCTTATTGCAGGCGCTACGGTCTTCCAGCTTATTTATATTGTTATGCGGAGCTCATCAATAAGTTATTATTTTAAATATTATGTAGGAGCGCAGCACTGGAACTTGTTCGGTCACGACTTTAACATGACTTTCGATGACTTAACGTCTACATTCTTAATGTCCGGTACAATTGCCACTGTAGTTGGTGCAATTTTAACAAACTGGTTTTCTAAAATTTTTGATAAGAAGCTTACTTATCTCGGATTTCTAATTATCAGCGCAATTTTATGTGCGTCTTTCTATTTCTTATCGCCGCAGAACTTGACACTAATGTATATGATAAATCTTCTTGTTTCATTTTTCTTTGGACCGGTATCGGTACTTCAATGGGCAATGTACACCGATGCGGCGGACTTTTCGGAATGGAAAAACAGCCGGCGTGCAACCGGTTTGATAATGGCAGCTTCACTATTCGCTCTTAAACTTGGGCTATCTCTCGGCGGTGCATTAGTCGGCTGGATTCTCGCTTATCATAACTACCTTGCTAACGCGGTTCAATCTGCTTATTCACTGAAAGGAATCCGGCTGCTTATGAGCTTTTACCCGGCAGTCTTTGGAATTATCGGCGGACTGCTTATGCTATTCTATCCGCTAACAAATAAGATGATGATCAAGATTGAAGAAGATTTGACAGCAAGGCGTAAAGAAAGCAAGGCGGATTTAGTGGAGGCTTCTTAAATATTGTCTGATTTATGAGAAGCAAGATTCTTTTTTTCATAGCAATCTTTTCTGTTGTAATTACAGCCGGAGACAAGAACACCTCCGGCTCTTATTTTACTGCAAAGTATTCCAACCTATTTACAGAGTTATTAGGTAAGTCCCAATCTCAGGTAGACGCTAAGGTAGATAGCGCATTCACTCAGTTATTCTTTGGTAATAATGAAACTCAGCGAGTGTATTATCCTGTTGGCTCGGATATGGGCTATATAGAAGACATAAATAACCGGGACGTTCGTACGGAAGGAATGTCATACGGAATGATGATTGCCGTTCAACTTGATAAGAAGGAAGTATTCGACAAGCTCTGGAAGTGGGCAAACACTTACATGCAGTTTCATAGCGGTCAGCACAAAGATTTTTTTGCATGGCATTGCAAAACCGATGGAACAAAAATAGATTCGTCTTCCGCCTCGGATGGCGAGCAGTGGTTTGTTATGTCGCTCTTCTTTGCAGCTTCTAGATGGGGAAACGGGAAAGGAATTTTTAACTATCAGGCAGAAGCTCAAAATATTTTGGATGCAATGCTTTCAAAGGCAGATTCGTCTAACAAAGGTAACGTGGTTACAAATATGTTTAATAAAAGAAACCATCTTGTTGTATTTGTACCTAATGGTGCTGCCGATAAGTTTAGCGATCCTTCTTATATCCTTCCACATTATTACGAATTATGGTCGAGATGGTCGAATAAAAATAATTCGTTCTGGTGTGAAGCAGCCTCGGCAGGAAGAAATTTCTTGGAGAAATCTGCAAACGCTGAAACGGGATTGTGTCCGGACTATGCTAAATTCAACGGTACCCCGGTTGGTTCTTGGGGTGGTCATGAAGACTTTAGGTTCGATGCCTGGCGCGTTGCAATGAATGTAGCTGTAGATTATGAATGGTTTGGAAAAGACAAGTGGGAAGTTGCCGAATGCAACCGCCTTCTTGATTTTTTCACATCCATGGGGATCAGTTCTTACGGAAATCAATTTACTTTGGAGGGTAAGCAATTAAGCAGCAACCAAAGTACAGGATTGATAGCCATGAATGCCGTCGCTGCCATTGCTTCTACAAATAAAAACAGAAAGGATTTTGTAAAGGCTCTTTGGAATGTTCCAATACCTGCCGGCAAGTACCGCTATTACGACGGCATGCTCTATGTGCTCGGACTGCTTCAGGTAAGCGGCAATTTTAAAATTTACAAGCTGTCGGTTAATCCGAATTCAAACTGTTCGAAGGATTAAAATCAAACGGGTATTAAAATGAAATCGAATTCATCCTTATTTCTCGCACTGATATTTTTATCGGCAGTTTCGTACCAGGCTGCTTTTGCTCAAAATAAAAGCTCTTATGTTTCTTTTACCGAAGGGAAAGGTAATTTTATAATATCAGCGAACGGTAATTCCACGCCGTTGGTAATAAGTTCAGATGACTGGTGGGGCGTGCAGCGGGCAGTTAAAGATTTACAATCCGACGTTGAACGGGTAACGAATATAAAGCCGGAATTGTT
>JAJYIL010000362.1 GCA_021790055.1 Bacteroidota bacterium | reverse complement strand
TTAGAGAAAGGGTCCAGGAGAAAAAATATGAGTCAGTGTTTACCGCCTTAGTCTTTATTCCCCCTTTTAAAGAGAGGAATAGCCCCGGCAATAATCGGGACGTTTACCAATCTTTGTGTTTATCAGAATTTAATTCATTTAAAAAATTTATTCATGTAAAAAAATGTTAATCAAAAAACAATTCAGAAATATCCAAGGAGGATACATGTTAAATAAGAAACAATCAAGTCGACTGTGGCTCGGTATGCTGTCTCTCCTTACGGTTGTCTTGCTTAGTGGATTTTTAAGCACGTCAACTGTATATGCAGCATCGCCAGTCAAAGTTGATACCGTTGGTGGACCAACAAAGTTGACTGTGAAGCTTCAGAATAAATCTGTTCAGGATTCTGTGGCTATGTCAGCTTTTAAAATTTCAGTTACTGATACGCTTGGTACTGTTTATGGTAGGAAGGATACGGTTTGGGTTACATTTACAAATGGAAAATTTCTATTTGCAAAGAGTGGACCATATAAAGTAACCAAAGGAAGCGGCGGAATGACCGTCGATAGCGCAAGAGTTAGTGCTGATGGAACCAGATTATTTATTGCTATAGCTGGCGATTCGCTTAATACAGATACACTTAGTATCCCTGGCGTATACGTGAAGGCAGTTGCTGGAACAGCTTTAAGTGACAGTTCAACAGTCGATAATCTGACTTATACATTGGGAGGCGGTGCTACCACTAATGCTGGTACGAATAATTTCGTGTTACTGCCTGGTTCGATATGGAAATCTACAATTACGGCAGGACCGACTACACCAGTTCAAGCAGGTTCAGCAATTTCAGTTACATTAAGCTTTACTGATTTGTTTAACAATGTACCGAATGATTCGACTACATCCGTAAGTGTAACTCCAATTTTAAGTAAAGGTGGTAGTCCAAATGGAACACTAACTGGTCAAACTACTATAACACATTCCGTAATATTACCTGGAACCGATACGTATGAGTGGACAGCTTTGAAATATACAAGAGCTGAAGACATTAAATTAATCTTTACAACAGGTGGCGGATCAGATACTTCTGGTATTATTCAAGTAACTCCATCCACTACGGTTGCAAACATTAGCGTTAGTTTAACTAAAACAACTATTGACGTTAACACACCCACAACTGCAACGTTAACTGCAACCGATGCTAATGGCAATCCAATTAACCAAGCAGTTATTGTAGCAAGTGAAGCAACTAATCATGGCGGAACATGGGATAGTACTTCCTACCATACAAATATTTCAGGTATTACTACTGCTGATTTTACTCCTAGTCATTTCTTTGTAGGAGCCGATACTTTACAATTTACATCAGGATCTTATACGCAGACAGTTGCAATTGCTATTAACCCTGGTGCTCTTGGCAGAATATACGTAGATTATGCTGGTACTGCAAATGGAACAATGACAGGAGAAACCATTGCTGCAGGTACTACAGTTTACGTACGCGGCTTTTTGGCGGATACCTATGGTAACCCAATTAATGCCTCTGCAACCACAGATGTTACTTATGATACTTCCGGTACAACCGGCAAAGGTATTGTGTTGGGAACCCCTGTATTAACTTCAGATATTACAGAAGCTCAATATCCTAATCAAGTAAAGACAGCAATAGGAGTTGCATTACCATATTCTGTTTCTACTAACTTGGTTAACAATCCAATAATATTAACAGCTGGTGGAACTTATTCACGTACAGTAACTATTGCTACTCGTAGTAATGTCCCTGCTAAGTTAGTTTATACTCATCAAACAATTGGCGCAGGTAATGATAGCTCAGTAGTTGTGTCAAATATGGGCGCTACAACCCTAAGCATAATAGATTCATTAGCTGATGCATATGGTAACCCGGTTTCTGACCCTGGAAGTGTTACAATTGCACCTCTTAGAAGCAGTTATGCAGTTTATTTTTCGACCAATGGCTTGATTAAATTCAAACGCACTGCCGATACAACTGCAGTTGATACGGTATACCCTGCAGGCGGTCTTGTCAATACTAAAACCATACTTTCAGGTAAGAAGAGTGGTATGGACACGGTAAAGACATGGGCAGCTTCAAGTTCATCTGTAAGCGGCGCTACGCCAATCTGGGTTACACCCGGAACTTTTGCTCAATTAGTTATTACACCGGCAAAAGATACTACAGCGGTTGCCGGACAAACAAAAAATATGACTGTTGAAAAGCAGGATACATATGGCAATCATATTGACTTCGGTTTAAGTGGCGGTAACTTACGTAGTACATATAAAGCATCTTATAATTTAGCGGCAGATACTGCCGGTATTGTTGCAGATACTGTAAGTACTGGTAAAAATCGCGGTGGTTATGTATTTGCAGCCGGTGCCAAGACCGTATTAGACTCGGTAGGTAAAGCAGGTGTTGCAAGTGTTGGCGGTTCATTTGACATGACATTTCCTTTCACAACATATGCTGATGGTGTTGATACACAAAAAGTATATGTCAAGCTCGGTAGTATTGCTGATACTGCTACCATTTATTCTATGGCTACAGGCGGTTTAAAATCGTTCCTTGCAACTATTGCTAAGGCAGATTCCGTCCACAATGCAGGCGATAGTGTATTGGTAACATTTACCGCTCAGGATTCCAATGGAAATAGGATATATACCTACAATAAAAATGGTCAATATATTACACTAAATCATACCAATGTTTCTCCTAACAATACTAAGGATACTACTTACTATTTCAGTTATGTTAATACAAATGGTAAGTATGTAAAATCTATTGGTACAGGACTGCGGGATACCGTATTCAATGCAGGACAGGCACAGGTCTATTTGCATAAGTTCCATGTAGATAGTATAAATACTGTTACGATAAGCAGCATGGGCGTTTCTGCTACAACCGCTCAAGGTATCAGGTTTAAAGCCTTACCGGCAGATACAGCTTACGGCAAATGGATAGTTAATGTACAAGCGGATTCTCTTCTTGCAACAGGTCCGTTTACATTTAGTGTCACTCCGCTGGATTATTACTACAATGTTACCAATATACCAAGCAACATTATAGTAAATATTACATCCAACCAGACTAGTGGTTTCAATGTTGGTTCTAATCCTCACGTTGTTAACGGTATGTCTACTTTCAACGGCACACTGTCGGCTGCTACGGACAACCTGGTTATCTATGTATTCAACAGCGATAACAGTCATATCTTGGGAACGAGTGCGTCCTATAAGATTTTTACCGGTGTTGAGCAAGAGCCAAGCGTACCGAAAGTATACAGCCTTGATCAGAACTATCCTAATCCATTCAACCCGAGCACTACTATTAAGTATGAGCTTCCGAAGGCTGGATTGGTTACACTTAAGGTATATGATATCTTAGGTCGCGAAGTAGCTTCGCTTGTAAACGAAAAGCAAGCTGCAGGTAAATACAGCGTTGAATTCAATGCTGACAGACTTGCAAGCGGTGTTTATATTTACAGAATCCATGCAGGTGACTTTGTATCAGTAAAGAAATTAATGCTGTTAAAGTAAACCTATAGATTTAGTAAATATATAAATCTTAAAGCCCCGATTTTGTCGGGGCTTTTTTTTTGAACACGATACGAATTTTGATAAGTCTTCGTCCTTAAGGATTACATTTCAAGCGGAAGAATCCACTCCTGTCTCCTCCAAAGGAGGGGATAGTTGCTCTTTAAAAGATGACATCTTTATCTTTATAAATCTTGACTATCCAAAGCGATTGTACTAATTTTCAATTTCAAAATAGATATTTAATTGGAGAAATAATGTATCGTTCAAAAATTTTAGCAATTTTAATCTTAATAGCCGGGATGGCTGTAACGGGATTTGAATGTTCTTCCACGGAGATTACAAGCGCGAAGCTTTACATTCAGCAAAAAAATTATCCAAAGGCTCTTGAAGCGCTTCAGAAAGAAGTTCAAGCAAATCCGAAGAGCGTTGAAGGCTTTTATTTAATGGGATATGTTAACGGGGAATTGGGAAATTATGCAAAGATGGTTGAGAATTTCGATTCTTCTCTTGCAATAAGCCCACAGTATAAGAAATCAATTGATGATTCAAAGAAATATTACTGGGTGCAGTTATTCAATCAAGGAGTCGGGTATTTTCAGAAAGGCTCCAACTCGAAAGATAAAGACAGCACAAAGATTGATTTTGATAAATC
>JAJYIL010000361.1 GCA_021790055.1 Bacteroidota bacterium | reverse complement strand
TTCCGATCTTTGTTGAGGAAAGGATTATTCTTCGAAGTTCAATTGTTCCTTCTCTTTTTTAGTTAATCCATTTGCGGCAAGAAAATATGAATCGTCAATCCATTCTAAAATAAATTTATCCGGAATGGAATTGTCGAGCAAGACGGTATTCCAATGAAGCTTGTTCATGTGGTAGCCTGGTGTAACTGAAGGATATCTTTCTCTTAGCTCAACAGCTTTCTCCGGTTCGCATTTCAAATTGATGCTTAAAGGCGGAGTAAGATTTGCGATGAGAAAAATTTTACTCATCACTTTATAGACTGGAGAATCTTCGTTGAACGGCAGACTTTCCGTTACGCCTTTTTTCTTCAAACAATATTCTCGGATGGTTTCTAAATCCATATTGAATTATTTCTTGAACATAAACATTTGAAAAAGTATACGGTAAGTTCTAATTACAGACATTTCAGACTTTCCTCAAGTTACAAACGTTATCTCTCGCAACAATTATCTTTTCTCTAAGATTTTCTTGTGAATATTTATTCAAGGCATATAAAATTCTATCATGGATTTTTAATCGATTTGGCTTTCGCAGTTTTACTATGAGTACACCAAAATGCGGTTTATCTCGATTAAAGTTAAAACCCTTATTTGTGGTAATTAAGAATCTTTCTTCCCGCTTTGCTATCTCCCAAATTACATCATCATCAGAACCTTCAACTGATGTCCCTCTAATATCCAGAACATCATGACCGTTATTTATTAAATGTTCTTTTGTAATGGTTGGAATATTTTCATCGACAAGGAATTTCATTTATCTTCAATCGTCTCAATCGGTGAAATCTGTTCTTCGGTCATTTGAGCAGCATAGGCAAGACAAGATAGAATATCCTCCTTTGTAATAGAAGGATATTCCTCAAGCAAGTCCTCAATAGTATCACCGCCAGCAAGCATTCCTACAATTAAATATACTGGTATTCTCGTTCCTTTAATGCAAGCTTGACCATGCATGACTTTCGGATTAACCGATATTCGTTCAAACATAAAATCACCTCATATAAAAACTTACCTTAAATTTACAATCAATAAATTAAAATTCAAGTTAACAGAATCCTATTTTCTGTTCTTATCAATCCATCTTGCCGCATCTTTGGCAAAGTAAGTAAGGAACATATCGGCACCTGCACGCTTAATTGCAATCAGTGATTCAATCATTACTCGCTCTTCGTCAATCCAGCCGTTTTGCGCGGCAGCTTTAATCATCGCGTATTCACCGCTAACCTGGTATGCGCAAGTAGGCATACCAAATTTATCTTTCACTCTGCGGATGATGTCAAGGTACGGTCCTGCCGGTTTTACCATTATGATGTCGGCGCCTTCATCGATGTCGGTTTCAACTTCACGTAAAGCTTCGTCACCGTTTGCAATATCCATCTGATGCGAGCGTCTGTCGCCGAAAGCCGGCGCTGATTCCGCTGCGTCTCTAAACGGTCCGTAATAACCGGAAGAAAATTTCGCAGCATAGCTTAAAATTGGAATTTTTGTAAATCCGTTATCGTCTAGCCCTTTTCGAATCGCAGCAATTCTCCCATCCATCATATCCGAAGGTGCAATTATGTTTGCACCTGCTTTTGCATGAGACACAGATTCTTTAACGAGTAACTCAACTGTTTCATCATTTAAGATTTCTTCGCCGCGTAACACTCCACAGTGTCCGTGAGAAGTGTATTCGCACATACAAACATCTGTGATGACGAGAAGATTCTTCACTTCTTCCTTAATTGCTCTGATGGCTTTCTGAACTATGCCGTTATCGTCGTAAGCTCCGGAACCGACTTCGTCTTTGTGTTCCGGAATTCCAAATAATATTATTGCCGGAATGCCAAGCGCTTCAACTTCCTTACATTCTTTTACAACTTCATCTACAGACAACTGGAACACTCCCGGCATCGATTTGACGGGCTTCCTAACCTTGTTTCCCGGTACTACAAACAGCGGATAAATGAAATCATTTTTAGAAAGTTCCGTTTCTCTCACCATGTCTCTCACGAGCGGATTGTAACGAAGCCTTCTTAATCTTTTTGTTGGATATGTTGCCATTATTTTTTCCTTTCCTCCGTGCCTTCGTCTCTCTGTGGTGAAAGAATTTACCACAGAGACACTGAGTCACAAAGATTTTATTTTTGTTACTAAAATTTCTGAATTCTTAATACAATCTCCAACGGATATTCCACCGCGGTAATTTCCGCCGATAACAATTCCGTGATTTCTCTTCTCAAATTCATCAAAATAATTTTCATGTTCGATATATCCGATGTTGTACTGCGGAATCGATTTTGCCCAGTACCGGTAAGACGTAAATACGGGTTCGCCGATAATTCCCATTATCCCTTCAAATTCACTTTTAACTTTTTTGAAAAGAATTTCTTTGTCGATGTTTCCTATTTCCGGATTACGCGCGCCGCCGACAAATATTGTAAATGCCGCTCTTCCTTCTTCCGAACGATTCGGGAAAAGAACCGAGCTCCAGATTGCTCCGAGAAAAGATTTTTTTTCTTTTGCCGGAATTAAAAATCCAAATCCGTCAAGCGGCTGCTTTATTACAGTTTTATCATAAGAAAGCAAAAGCACCAGCACCGGCGGATAATAAATTTGTTCAAAATGTTTCGCCAAATTTTCATCCATCGGTCTGAACAAATCCGCTGCGCTGTATGCCGGGATAGCCGAAAGCAAAATATCGCATTCAATTTCTTTTGCGGTCCCATTATTTGAATAAGAAATTTTGTAACCGGAATTTTCTTTTACAATTGAATTTACTTCTGCCGATTTTATAACCTTCTCACCAAGACTTTCCGCGATAGCTTTTGGAAGCACCTGCATTCCGTTAAAGAAAGAAAACATTCTTGCACTTTGTTTTGATTTCTCTGCACGCTTCTTTCTTTCCTTCATGCTTTTAATTGAACCGACAATCAACCCGCCGTATTTTTCTTCGAGTGCATAAAGTTTCGGAAAGGCTGATTTTACACTTAGCTCTTCCGGATTGCCTGCATAAACTCCTGCAACAAAAGGATTGATTGCGTAGTCCAAAAATTCCCTGCCGAGTCTTCGCTTAACAAAATCGGCAATGCTTTGATAGTAACCGTCGTCAGACCTTCCTATAAACGGCTCAACAAACAATCTAAGCTTAGCTCCGCCGGAAAATAATTTTGTTTTAATAAATGAGGGCGGACTCATTGGCAGGGGATGGAGCTGATTATCCCGAAGAATATATCTTTTATTACCTATTTTATTTGCGTAAACAATTTCATTCTGAAGTCCAAGCTCTTCAACCAATTGTCCGATTAGCGGCGTAGTATCAAGACCGCTATTCGGTCCACGGTCAAACATGTAGCCGTTCTCAAACACGCTCTCCATCGAGCCGCCGACTTCATTCTTCTTTTCAAGCACAGTTATATCGTAACCTTCTTTGTTAAGAAGATATGCTGTTGTCAACCCGGAAATTCCTGCGCCGAGCACTACAATTTTTTTACTCATTCTTCTCCGTGTCTTTGTGCCTTTGTGGTGAAAATATTAAACTGTTCTTGAATACTTCGCCGTATCTTCTTTCCGCTCAATGTATCCGTCAAAATTCATCGCGATGTTGCGGATAAGCAGCTTGCCCATCGGAGTAACTTCGATTTTGTCATTGCTAACCGAAACCAACTCATCTTTTTCCATTTCGGTAAGATTATTTAAGCCCCACGCAAAATATTCTTTGAAATTAATTTTATACTTTTCTTCAACCGGTTTGAAATCAAGCTCGAAGTTGCACATCAGCTTCATTACCACGTCGCGGCGGAGAATATCATCCTCGCTCAAGTGGTAACCTTTTGCTACCGGAATAACTTCATTATCAATCGATTGATAATATTCTTTTTCGTTTTTGAAATTCTGAGCATAAACATTTTGAAGCTGGCTGATGGCAGTTATTCCCATCGCGTACAGATCAGTACCGGAGTGGGTGCTGTAGCCTTGAAAATTTCTGTAAAGCTTTTTTTCTTTCAAAGCGATTGCAAGCTCATCATCCGGCTTTGCAAAGTGGTCCATGCCGATAAAAACATAACCGGCGCTTGTTAATCTTTCAATTGTCATCTTCAAAATTTGAAGCTTCACTTCCGGCACCGGCAAATCTTCCGGATGTATCAATGACATGTGTTTCTTCATCCACGGAACG